>CAXGTB010000001.1:0-34744 GCA_964012565.1 uncultured euryarchaeote
ATGTTTGGTGATATCGATATCAAGTCACTTAACCAATTTTTAGAGGCAAGCAAAGAGTCTGAAGCAAGAATCGTACACACGAAGGTCCCGGTTCCATCTAGATTGGGCATGAGCCTATACATGAGCACATTCGAAGATTTACTATCGATGAAAACTAGGGCGTTCCTAGTCAAAGATATAGACCCGGAAATTCTTAGAAGATTGTTAGGAAATAGAAGTTTAGCAACTGAATTAACCGAGGAACAGTTGGCAGATTACTACTCAAATAAGGTGCCAAAGCCCACAGATTCATCCGAGTTACTCAATTTGATGAGTAAAGGTGGTGGATTGGACAGGAAATGGGCTAATCCACTTTACGCTGCTAAACTGAAAGGTATTGAACACAATACTATTGAGCAATGGGTCAAAGAATTGGCAAGCCAAGGTAAAATTACCAAATTACGCTCAACCGGTGTTGAAGAACTCGATGATAAATGGTTTACAACATACATGGCTGAAATACACGGCACATTGGGGTGCATTTCCGAGGCTGGTGGAAAGGACATGGAGGATATTCGTGACCTCTACACAAAAGGAATTTCATACGAAGTTGCTTCAAACTTTGATGGATTAAAGCCCACTTCTTGGGAAAAGAGAACGATTACGGATGCGCATGAAGCACTCAAGGTGAAGATTATCGAAATGCTTGGAAGCGAAGGTCCAGCAAAAGGTGACCAGATCATTGATAGATTGCCTTTCCCGCAAGGCCAAATCGATTCAATACTCCACGAACTAGAAATGCGTAACGTTATTTCAGTAGGTTTTTACAAACAAACCGAAGATGCAGAATATATTCTGAAAGTTGATGAGCATAAAATTACAGGTGGAGAAGAAGATGTTGTTGAATATCGATGGGTTCAGAATTTAGTAATGCAGAAATCATTCGAACAATATAACGATGGCTTCACAGCTTTCGACCAACACATACTATTCCAAAAGCAGCAAGAAATGTTGTATCGTGTGGATGGATTCAGATATGCGGATTGGAAGGATTTACAACTAGATTCTGATGTCGTCATGGGTCGTTTATTACACAATAGAATTGGTTACACGACTAGAAAGAATATTCCTATGCTACTTGGATTAAAACCCGAACCCTGGCTGGGAGAAATGGAAAAACTCATTCTAGAAAAAATACCTAAAGGTGAGAATTTAACCAGGCAAGAGATTTTGGCAGACTTCCCTAAAGGAGAAGACCACAAGTCCTTACAACGTGATCTGAAAAATGCAATAAGCAACCTAGAGCGCCAACTCTGCCTCGTTAAACAATTTGAAGATGTTAGTGGAAGGCGGCGAAGATTATCCCTATTCCACAGAGTTATCGACGTCTATGAACCAATAGATTTCGAGGATGCTTTGGTTGAAGTTATCAAAAGAATGGGCCCTGTAAAAGCATTTACACTGCGTTATTATGTTTCAAGAAGTGTAGAGGAACTGGCTATAGCATTACGTAATTTGGAAAATCAAGGACGTATTGCAAAAATAATGGCATTAGTTCCTGAACCTGAAGCATTCTATGTATTGCCTGATGAAGTCTCCAAGTTAACCACTCAAAACCGAGAAGATAGAACATTACGTATCTTAACTCAATCAGACCCATACGTTTCTCGATTTATTTGGGAGGTTAGATCAATATTGGACAGAGGTTGGTATCTTCCTGTTTTCAAGGGTGTTGACCCTATAGGGAAGGTACTCATGTTCAAAATTAATGACTATCTTGAGATTAAAGATATGCACATCCCATATTCCTACTTAGATGAATTCTGCGTGGCATTTGAGAAACTATTGGATAACCATTCAGATCAGTTGGTTGACGTAGCTGTTCTATCGCAATTTAATGGAATACCAGTAACAGAATTAGAAGAGGATTCTCGTACTGCATTGGAGAATATTGGATTCAAATTAGCAGGTGAGCGTATGATTAGGGGTGGAGTCGTTGACCCACAACCTAGAGAAATTGCTGAAAGAGCATTATTCAATCGCCACCATTTACACCAAAACTCACGGTTAGAAAATGAGATACAAGCTCTAGAATCTGTACAAGAAGTTCGAGATGATTTCGGCCTAAGAGGACGCGCAGAAGTATATCGCGTAAGTCTGAAAAATATGGCAAGCGCTAATCAATTACACCAAGGAATAAATCTCAGAGGACACCAAGTTTGGGCATCGTATGACCACTTCTCGACTCTACTAGCAATAAGAGGCGAAGATCCTAACGAGGAATTATTAGATGTGCTGGAATTCTTTGAGAATCACAGCGACCCGAACCTGTTTATGGAGAGGCATGCAATGAAGAGGGCTGCGTTTAGAAAGCTAATTCAGCCACTTCTAAGAAGTGGCCATATGGTCCAAGACTATCGTGGAGGTTTCAGATCAGTAGCACCACGAAGAGGACTAGACAGAGTAATATTACGAAGAGAATATTTGCGAAGATTAGTATCGGATTTCCCAGTAATCACCCTCAAACAATTCACGCGATTGGCAGGAACTCCATTCAAACCGGAGGAATTGAAAGCGATTTTGACGGAGTTCGAAGAAGATTCCACTCTGATTAAGGGTTTCCTGATTCAAGATCTGCACGAAGTGTGCTGGGGTAGGAAGGACTTACTTGAAGAAGCCAAAAATGTACCACCTATTCGTGACTTCGTCATCCCGCCATCTGATCCCATAGCACCATATTTCTCAGAAGTCCTAAAGCAAAAGTTTGGATTTGGTAGCGCATACCTGGTATTCAGAAATGCTGAACCAGTAGCTGCATTCAAGGCCAATACAAGAGACAAGGTAATCGATGTAACCGATTACGAAGGTTCAGAAAAAGGTTGGAGAATCGTTAAAGAATTCGCATGGGAACATCAGATGCCACTGAAAACAGATCTGCGTATTGGTGGCAAGAGAATAAAGTAAAATTGACTTACACATCTCATAATCATCAATTTTTGTTCCTTTTATTATGGGACTTTCCTGTGTTAGATTAAATAACAAGTTTATTCGTAAGCGAATTGTGAACCGCAAGGCGATACTCCTTACTGCCCTGATGCTATTGGTTTCAGCAAGCCCATTTGTAACCCCATCTTCTGCTAATGAAATAGAAGAAATCGAGGTCTTGCAAACTGTAGTTAATCCAAGTAACAACCATACCTACCATCTTCTTTCAGCATCATCTTGGAGTGATGCTGCTTCTGTTGCTAGGAGTCTGGGTGGTTTTTTGGTAACAATTGATGATGCTAGTGAAGACGATTGGATATTCGATACTTTTGCAGTCGATAACGACACAACTCGACATTTATGGATTGGACTATCCGATCATCAAGATGAAGGAGATTTCAGATGGCATGACGGAACACCATTTACCTACAGAAACTGGGGTGAAGGCCAACCTGGCGATGGAGATGATGAAGACTATGTTCATATCACTGGAACCAATATGGGTTCTATTGAACCAGCCACATGGAATGACCTAGAAGATGACCCACAGTACTTCCCAGTATACGGAGTTGTAGAAATTGGAGAGGGGGCAGATTACGCCCTAAGATTTGATGGTGATGACGACCACATCATTATCGATGAAGAAATGCCTGATTGGAACGGAGAAATCGAAATAGAAGCGTGGGTAAATCTCGCTGAAACTGAAGGAATCCAGTTCATAACAATGTACGGTGACTATGGATGGGGACTTTACCTAAACGACGGATACTTAGCATATTCAAACGAATATTCACTGTCAAGAAACCCTACATCTAACATATCTGTTCAACAAGGAGTTTGGACTCATGTGAAAGTGGTTGTCAACACCGAAAACGGTGGTGAATTTTTCATAGATAACCAATCAGCAGGAATGATTGACGTCAACAAATCTCAAATTCCAAGTGGAGACTTTGGATCGAATGATTGCTTCCAATCCGGTGAAGAATGCGACGAATTGTACATTGGAAGAATGGGTGCAGGATGCGATTGCAACTATTTCTATGGTTTGCTGGACGATGTAAGAATTGGAAATTCGAATAATGAATCAATATGGATGTTTACTGAAGGAGAAGGTGACATCACTGAAGATTCTCAAGGTTTGATGGGAGATATTCATGGAGCAGCATGGGTAATGCCTGATGGTACCATTATCGCCCAAGCAATAGAACTTGAAAATGGAGAATACTACTTTGACATAAGTTCTAACGCTGGCGATACTCTGCTGTTTTTCATGGAGATTCCAGAAAATACTCAATATGTGACATTCTCAATGTATTCATATGACTACGGATATGAAGAGGATTACTATGAAGAACCAGAATATGAGATTTACATATCACAGGATGAAATCCCTTCCGCATGGGATCACGATTATGAAATCGAAACATATTACGGATTGTATGTCTATGAATTCATCGAATGGCCAGAAGAAGGTGTTTATTGGATTACAGTCTCTTCAAATTATGATATTGGTGAGCTAGAGGTTAGTGCATATTGGGAAGAAGCACCAGAACCTCCCGAACTCGATGAGATGACAGAACTAAATGATGGAATTGCTATTACTAACCAAAGAATTCCAAGAAATAGTGGGGATCCTTTGTACTTCTATGTTGATTTAGAAGAAGAACTTGCAGAGTTAAGAGTCAATACATATGGAGGTCGTGGTGACTGCGAGTTACACATCGCCCTTGGTTCCCTACCATACATCGATGACTGGGGATGGTTAGAAGATGAATTCTTGATGGAAGGAAAATCTACCGAAGGCAGGCAACTTGGAGGCCAAGATGTTTCTGACCACTCATACGGACCTGGTAACGATGAAAATGTACAAATTTTTGATGCACAACCAGGAATATATTATGTTATGATGACTACTTATAATCAATGCAGAGACGTCACAATAAAGGCTGAATTCACATATAGTCCTGGAAATGTTGATCCTGAATCAGCAATTGAATTAACTGACGGAATTACCTATGGTCCACTAAGTGGGTTTGAAGGTTTAGATCAATACTTCTACATCGATGTACCTGTGGACACAGAAAGATTGGAAGTTGACTTGAGTAATGGTGATGGAGAAGCTAAACTGATGATGCGTCTAGAGCAATACCCTACTTGGACTACATATGACGAACATTCTAATGCACCTGGTGCAGGAGATAAGATTGGTTTCAACGACCCAACACCTGGAAGATGGTACATACTGCTTGGTAGTGAAGAATACTACAGTCGCATCGATATTACTGCATCTTTTGAGGACAGATATGTCTGGAGTTATGATGGTGAGCCAATTCAATTATTCAACGATGAAGAAATTGGAGGAATTAGTGCTCCTGAAGGTGAAGAGTTGTACTTCTTTATCGACTTAGATGATTCATCTGCAATGGATTTGTCAATAAAAACGTGGGGAGGTTCTGGGGACCTTGCGTTGTTTGCAGAAATCGAAGAAATCGACTGGGAGGACTTTGATGACGGACCAGGAGGAAGGCAATTTGGTGGAACAGAATTTGAATCGAATTCTGGTGAATCGAATGAAGAAATAAACATCTTTTTGGTCACAGGAAGAATTGACATCACAATTTATCCATATGCGGATATTGATGAAATTACAATTCTCGCAACATGGGAAGAAATGGATATTCCTGGGCCAGATCCAGGACCAGATCCCCGACCAGATCCTCCAATAGGTGAAGAGATTCTAACTTGCGATGAATACTCTGATTTCATCTTTGAGGACATGGATATGAATCAAGACGGAGATATCTCGAAAGATGAAATCATGTTTGAGGAAGATGATGAATTCGAGGAATTTGACCGGAACAAAGACGGGGTTATTGACAAATCAGAACTCAAAACTCTCGCCTGCACATGTGAAAATGAGCTATACATTACGATTGAACAAATCTCGATGGATAATTGGGGATATAGCATTGAATATCTTGGCTCTATAGCTTGGAAAAACGAATACAATTTCTTCGAAATGGACTCAAACAATGACATGGAACTCGATTATGAAGAAATAGAAGAGTACGCAGAAAATTGTGAAACAACGTATAATCCATTTGATAGAGATGGTGATGGCACTCCTGATGATAAGGACGCATTCCCTGATGATCCGGATGAAGATACCGATACAGACGGTGATGGAATTGGAGACAATGCAGATATCATCGCATCGGTTGATAATGACATAATCTGGGTTTCAGCAAGTGTTCTAGGAATTATCTTGGTTACTGTTCTTGGAATTCTCTTTGTTAGAGCACGTAGAGGTCCTGAATATGCTTGGGAAGAGTATCAGAAGGACAACATGTCTGAAGCAATGTTAGGTCAGATGTCAAATCCTGTCCAATCGCCACAGACCAACGTTCAAAACGTGCCACCAGCTCTAGATTTAGGACCACCTGTAGAAAATGTACCTGAAGACATGACTGTATCAGATCTTTACGACTGATTGCGTTTCTTTCCAGGTGAAAGGCCCAAAGGCCGCATAAGAGATAGCACATGACGGTGCATTTGTGGTAGCATTTCAAACAATACTAGAGCAAGTAGGAACATTGCACCTAGAGAAACAAATCGTGCAGCATATGCATGTCCAAATTCAAAAATTGACAAACCCATCCATCTCCAATCTGGATAACCCATCTGGAGCCAAATTAAGCCAGCATTTCTGAATAAATTCAGTATATGAATCAATGATAATGCGATGAATAATGCCCTAACACGCTTTCTCCAATCCATTTCTAAGACAGATATTGCTCCGACGAAGATAATCATCGATTGAATAGCCGTACACGCTAAAACAAAGTTGATGTAGATTGGTTCTCCATTAACAAGCAATTCTGTGTGGAATGCGAATTCTGACATCTCCTCGCTGAGAAACCACTTATTTCCATCCCAAGTTTCCCAATTAACCGAAGGGCCATTCGAGGGGTTGACATAGGTGTCTCCAAGGGTCACATTCGCCCCACCTGCAAATGAAAGGAAGGCTGCAGATTGCCAAGCTACAAACCATATCGCTAGGACATTCAATATTGGAACATGAGCGATTAGAAGGTATGGCAAACCTGCTACTGCTACCGATCCTCTAAACCATCTTAATGCACTAGCGTTTTTCTCTTCACTAACTCTCTTTTCCCAAAATGCAATCGCCACTGAACCAGGTAGTGTCAATCCACTCATCAAAACTAATACCCAATCATCATGACTGAGGTAGAAACCAATGTCATTGAAGAAATAAAATCCTGTAAGTATCCAACCCACAGGAGCAATGGATTCAAATTTTCCAGTTCGACTTTTCCAGGCAAGAAAAAGTATTGACATTCCAATTGCACCAAGTATGGTGGCAATTGTTCTGTCAACCAAATAGTCGCCTGCCATGTATTAGGGCTGAATGATGCTTCATCTAATCTCTTCGCCTTAATGCACATAGGTGTGATTGATTTCCAAGGAACTAATGGAAGGGCCAATAGCAGAGGTCAACCTGTCCAAAGTGGATTTGGACTGGAATGGGGCTATTGCATTTCTTGATAGAGACGGTGTACTGAATTATGGAAGTCCGAACTACATTAATTCACCAGAGGAATTAGAAATAATTCCTGGTGCAAAAGAAGCTGTTGAAGAATTACGTCGGCTTGGATTTAGAATCGCAATTACAACTAACCAATCGGCAATTATGCGGGGAAAATGGGGTGAGGATACGATTCATGAAATTCATGAAAAATTGCAAAAAGAAATTGGAGTTATAGATGTGATAATGACCTGCCCCCATAGAAATCGAGATAATTGTAAGTGCCGAAAACCTCAACCAGGTATGCTCAATAAAGCCTCAGAAATTATTCGTCAGAAATCGCATTCAACGGTAAATTGGTGGAAAGATAAACCCGAACCAATTCATGCCCTCGATTTAATGGTAGGAGACAGGAATTCCGATATGGGAGCAGGATGGGCAGTAGGTGCTAGATTATTCCAGGTTGATGAAAATCTAGGGATTCAACAAGTAATTGAGAGAATTAAAAATAATGAGAAAGGTGATTATTTTAATCCGGTGTGATATTATGTGGCTAGGTATTGATGATACAGACTCATTGGAAGGTGGTTGTACAACCCTAGTATTCCATGAGTTGCTAAATTCACTACCATGTAAACACGGAGAACCTAGATTGACTAGGTTATGGCCATTTGCTGCTCAACGAACTAGAGGTAATGCTTCTCTATCTGTTGAATTATATACAGATGAATCAATAGTTGATTGGCTCGAAAATTACTGGCAGGAAAAAATTCTACCCCTGAAAGGAATGATATCTGATTCCCAACATTCAGATAGGATGCAATACCCTTCAGACCCAGGTATGACCTTGTTTAGTGAAAAACCGGACGAAGAATACTACTGGAAAGCAGTAAGAGGAGAAGTTGACTATTTTGATGGAGGACACCAGTGGGGCGGTAAAGGGAGAATTGGTGCGGCAGCGTCTTGCGCTTGGAGGGCCAAAAACCCCACCTGGGAAGGTATTGCATGGAGAGATGGAGAAAGGTATGTCAGTGAAGATGTCCTTTCGATTGTAGATGACATGGATGGTACATTCTTGTGCCGAGACCCTAGAAATAACAGAGGATTAATTGCACCAAGAGGTCCCTGTCCGGTTATGTTTGGTGTACGTGCAACAACAAGAGAAGTTGCACAAAAGGCAACTGATATCCTAGTTGGTGGTAGTGCATCGACTATAGGAAATCGTGTTTTTGCAACGAATCAAGCTTCTGGAGATCACATTGAATCTGTAGAAAAATTTGTAGTTGAGAAAAAAGATATTCTCCAGGGTGGGCACGTTATTCTCAATGACAAATATCTGGCATTTAGAGAATCAGGAGATTTGAACAAAATCGCCCAATGGTTGGAAATAGGAGATAATGTCAATTATATTGGTCTTTGTTACGAAGGAAAAATTCACCTTGAAGGCATCTACGTCACCGATTCAAAGGAAAAGGTCAGACCAATATGTGAATGTGGTACTAGAATGAAATCAATGGGTGCAGACCAGGGTGTTAGATGTCCAACTTGTAAGACGAGAAGTACAATTCAATGGACAACAGTGCAAAGGGAACCTCCAATTTCGGGTTGGGTCCAACCGCCTTACGACAAACGTCGTCATTTGGCTAAGTCGATGTCATAAATGCGTAAATCTTGATAGGCAAACACTCTCAGCGAGGGCCATGGTAGATTCTACTGAACTAACTTACATCATTCTCGGATTGACTTTATTGGGCATGATTTGGTATGTAACCAACCGTGGTCGAGCAAACCTAGCCCAAGCAAGAGAAGATGCTGCACCTGCAGTAGCTGGCGATGATGTGTTGGACGGTGCTGCGAAGAATCCCGAAGTTTTCGATGAGCCCGATGAGGAAGCCCTTGATGAGATGGCTAAATTACTAGGCGAAGATGAGGATCAATAAACAAACCCTTCTTCCTTTAGAAGTAGATTTTCACTACTGTCATCCAGCCAAAGCACTCTTTTCGAATTAGATTCGGGACGAGTTAACAACCATACTTTATTTGTTTTCAATTTGTTTTTTCCACGAGCCACCAAAGGACTGGAATCCATTGCTGTCCCGCCTTTTGAGATCAATAAGGTAGTCCATGAAGTTTGAGCAATCAGATTATTCACAGCAGAGATCACATCTTTTGGAATTGTGCCAGATTCTGGACAATAGTCATCGAGTACCACAAGTGATACATTGGGAAGTGATTTTGCTGTTTTCAATAGAGATTCTAACGCCTGATCGATATTACCAACCAAGTTCATCGCATGAAATCTAGATGATTCAACTGGAGAGATTTCGGCAAAGATTTGTGAAAAACGGACACCATCTGGTAATTCAGGAGACGCCCAAAGCACTCTACCTCCGTCAACAATTGATTGCTTAGCTGCTTGCAACCCTAGTGTAGTTCCACCGCACGAACCTTCAACTGCTAAGTGGATAGATGAATTATCAAATTCCATTTGCCAAAATTGCAATTTAATCCCTCAATCAAGCATAATCATAGAAGGAATATCGAGATCTTCTTCTTCTTTTTCTGCATCATTACCAAGAAGTAAATCGAGTAGATCCCCTTCTGAGTCATCATTTTCAATTTTTGCCTGCTTTATTGCTTTACGAGATTTAGATAGGCGTGAAACCATAAGCAGATGCGCCTCTAATCTTCGTGTTGCATCTCTGTAATCCTTTACTGAAAAGTATCCCAAGAATTCCCCATTACCGTCAACGACAATTACAACGTCAGTAGGTGTATTGCTCATTACATTCAAGGCCTTAGATAACGGAGTATCTCCTTGAACTGCAAGTACATTTGTCCTCATAATTTTGTCAACTTTGACTTTGGTTGCATTCATTCCTTCAGCCATTTTTGAAAAAATGTCTTTTGCTGTAACAACTCCAAGTATATCACTACCTTTCTTCACTAAAACAGCGTGTTCTGGGTTCACCGACAGTTCGGAACAAATCTCACTGACCCTTGTTTTTGATGCAACTACAATATGTTCGTCAGTAATCGACATATCGGCCACTGTTGGTTCGTCCATGGTGTGACCTAGGTATCCATAGAAGATATTGGTTTCCCATCAAACTGATGACAATCCATATGACCTAATTGTCACTCACAGAGGTATGGCCGGGGAATTACGCAAAGGTGAAAGAATCCCAAGAAGACCCCTTCCTGACTTTGAAGAAAGCGCTGGCTTCGGCGCTGCTATCAAACGTGATGGCTTGGTTAAAACGGCCTTAGAAGATACAAATGAATACGGTCCACATTCAATGATCGTTCTTCTGATTATCGTAGCATCCATTACTGGTGGAATACTACTTTCTATCCGATATTTAATTTAAGTTTGAAAATCACAATTTTCGGTCGAAAATGAGGGCAATATACAAACCCCTTACGATTAAGCACTCATCATGAGTGAAGGTTCTGTCAATGTCGAAAGCAGAACTTCATCCCAAGATAAAAGATGGACAATAATGGCGGCATTACTTGGTACAAGCACCGCAGTAATGCTTTTCCAAGGCATTGAGCAAGAGGCTAATCCGAAATATGAAAGAGAATTAGCTCTAACACTAATCGCTGCAACAATACCGTTTCAAGGAATTTACTTCCTGATTTACACATTCCTTCTAGAAAATAATGGGAAATTAACTGAAGAAATGATGAATAAGCTCAACTTTGCATCTGCTTTGTGCCAAGTTATTGCATACTTTTCAATAATTGGAGTGATTGTACTCTGGTACAGTATGTCCAAAATGGTTGGAATAGCATTCACAATTTCAGCCCTAATTTCAATGGTGCTTGTTCGTTATTCAATGAATCAGAACGAACAAAATTCAGTTACTGAATAGCAGCCCTTGCCAAATCAACTGCTTCATCAACAATTTCTCCAGAAACCCCAATATGATTTGCTGGATCAAACATAGCCTCAAGTTCTTCAGCACTAAACGCTGCCGCAATAGCAGGAGTTCGAGCACATACATCGATTAATTCTTCACCATTAGCAATCGCTTCAAATGATGCTGAACGTAGAATTTCATGAGATTCATCACGCCCTATTCCATGGCTGACTAATTCAATCATTACTTTTTCAGCCATAACCAATCCTTTCTGACTTGCAATGTTTGCAAGCATCCTTTCACCATCAACCCAAAGATTTGTCAAAACATTAGCAGTTTTTGCAATTACATCTTCGCACAAGGCAGATGCATGAGATAATGTAAAACGTTCAGAACTTGAATTCGCAAGATCTCTTTCGTGCCACAAAAGTGCGTTCTCATATGTTGGAATGATAAATGCACGGACAATTCTAGCAAGACCAGATGCATTTTCTGATTTGATTGGGTTCTTTTTATGAGCCATTGTAGAGGAGCCGACTTGTTTCTTTACATCAAAACCTTCACCTGCTTCTGCGATTTCTGAACGCTGCAAATTTCTGATTTCTTGTAGAACTTTTTCACAAGTACATGCGACATTAGAAAGCCAAGATACATACTCAATATAGCGATCACGACCAACAACCTGGGTAGTTGCTAGAGGTACCTCTAGACCAAGATGTGTTAGAATGAGTCTTTGCAATTCTCGCGCTCTGTCGCCCTGTGCAGCTCCTGTCCCAACAGCACCTAGGAATTTACCAACTGCAATTCTTGGTGTGGCTTCATCCAATCTTATCAGTTGCCTTCTCATCTCGTCCAACCATACCGCTACCTTCAAACCGAACGTAATAGGAACTGCTGCTTGACCATGAGTTCTTCCGAGCATAACTGTATCTCGCTCTTTCTCCGCTAAATTCGCAGTTACATCAATCAAATGACAAAGTTGTTTGCGAAGTAGGATAATTGAATCACGAAGTTGTAGACCAACTGCTGTATCTACTATATCATTAGAAGTCGCACCAAGATGAATACACCATCCGGCTTCCTCTGCTGCTTCCGCCATGGCTTTTGTTAAGGCCATGATGTCGTGCCTTGTTTCAGCCTCAATTTCAGATACTCTTTCCTTAGTGACTATTGAAGGAACAGCTATTTGTGCAACCTTTGCATAATCTTCCTCTGAAACTTTACCCATCTCTTTGTGAGCCCAAACTAAAGCCCTTTCAACTTCCAGTTGTCTCTGGTGCCTACCCAGTTCGGACCATATTTCTTTGAATTCTTGACAGCCATATCGATAGTCGAGAGGACAGAACGCCATATCTGTGTCTCTCAAGGTATAGGAAATGAACATTCCGAGTGAAATCCAATTCAATTATTGTCATATTAATTGAATGAAAGATGGCCTCTAACTCCATCCCAATGAATTTCATAATCGAGTTCTATCCTTCCATTCATATGCGGTCCAGCAATTACTAAGGTTTCGTATTCTCCACCTTCACCATCTACATGAAATCTATATTTCGCAGCATTAGCCTTCAATTCTTTCAAATTATTTTCATTCACAATACGACCAAGCCATTCCTTTCCTAACCCTTCTGTAGAAACTCCAGTAATCATTACCTCGAATCCATTGGAGACTAAATTATCCATGTGAGATTCACTTGATTGATGCCAAAGAGGCGTGAACGATTTTATCTTCAATTCTTCACACATTCTCTCAAGTCGAGTTTTTTGATAATCTGAACGCAATGCGCCTGAAACAATACCATCTATGTTCAGATTCAAAAGTGCATTCTTTAGATCTTCAACCTCTTCCTCTTCAATACCTTTTGTGGGAACTGAGAGCCACGAACAGCCACATAATTCCGCCTGCTTCTCAACCAGTGACGTTCCAGGTATTTGGAACATGAATGAGTCATCACCCACAACCAATACTGTGACCAAATGAGTAACATCCCATCCCTTGCACTGAGCCCACCAAATTGCGGCACTACTGTCCTTGCCACCACTAGAGAGAACTGCTACCTTCACATACCTCCCATCCCGCCAAGGTTGATAAGACCCCGGCCCGGCCACACACCAGAGGTGGATACTTTGCAGCCGAGCGGAAGAGGATATGACCACGGGATTACTACATTCAGCCCAGATGGAAGATTGTTTCAAGTTGAATATGCCAGAGAGAGTGTTAAACGAGGTACTACTACAGCAGGTCTGAAGTTTAGAGACGGTGTTGTTTTAGTTTGTGATAAGCGTATAGCAAGCCGTTTAATCATTCCAGAATCTATCGAAAAAATGTTCAAAATTGATGCACATGTTGGTATCGCAACAAGCGGCCTAGTCGCTGATGCAAGACAACTAGTTGCTAGGGCTCGTGTTGAAGCACAAATCAACAGGATTACTTATGCAGCAACAGTCCCAGTTGACATTTTAACAAAGAAAATTTGCGACTTTAAGCAATCCTTTACCCAGTACGGTGGGTCAAGACCTTTTGGAACTGCACTTTTGATTGGCGGTGTTGACGACAACGGTATTCATCTGTTTGAAACCGATCCTTCAGGAGCTTACCAGTCTTACCATGCAGGAGCGATTGGAAGTGGCAGGAACACAGTTATTGACTACTTTGAGAAGAATTGGAAGGAAGGATTGACACTGAATGCTGCCATGAAACTTGGACTTGAAGCTCTAAGAAACGCCAATGACCAGGAATTGAATCGAGAAGCAGTCGAAGTTTCAGTAATCGATTCCGAAGGTTACAGAATTCTAGATAGATCTGAGGTCAACAAGCAGATTGACCGGTTGAAGCCTCTTGAGGAGTGAAACTACTCATGGTCAGCCTAGACGCAGCCGTCTTGGCGAGATATGAATACGGTGGTAAAAGATACGAAATTTTGGTTGATCCAGATCTTGTTGAGGCCTTTCGCCAAGATCCAGATTCAGTTGACATAGACGACTTTCTAGCCACTGACGAAGTTTGGCATGATGCGAGGGGAGGAGATAGACCCACAGAGGAGGCTATCGAATCAACATTTGAAACACAAGAAATTAATGAAATTGCTAAAATTATTCTTGAAAAAGGCAACATACAACTAACTACGAATCAAAGAAAAGAGATGGTAGAACAAAAGCGTCAAATGATAATTCAAGAAATACATTCAACAGCAATTGATCCAAAAGCGAAAACTCCACACCCAAAAACAAGAATCGAACTAGCTCTTGAAGAGAGTAGATTTTCTGTCGATCCGTTTAAGCGACTTGAAGTACAGGTAAAAGATGCAATAAATTCACTGAAACCACTAATTCCATTGTCATTTGAACCGGTAAGAATCGCGTTTAGAATTCCCGGTTCTGGATATGGCCAGGCAAGTAAATTCTTGCGGGCTTATTTGGACAAAGAAGAGTGGTTATCAAATGGTGATTGGGCATGTATAATCGAGTGCCCTCCCGGCATGACAGGCAATATAATCGGGAAAGTCAAGAGTGTAGATAGTAACTCAGAAATTAAGGAATTGTAAACAATTTCGAAAGCGTCTGCTTTATCATGGGTTGTCGAGTCGCCCGGCACGGAGACAAAGAGATGTCAGGAGCAAACAAAGGCGCCGAGCTGCGCCTCGTGACTCCTGGAGAGGCCATCGGGGCTTCATCAGGTGCGCGAGCAGGAACAGGTACCCTAATCACGGGAGACAACATAATCGCAACCAAAGTTGGTTGGGTAAGAGAAAACAATGGAGTCACTTCGGTTGACCCAATTCATTCAGCATATATGCCTAGGTCTGGAGACCTGGTAATCGGCGTAATCGAAAGTGTCAGAAACAACTTATGGTTTGCTGACGTAAACGGCCCATTCAACGGATTATTACCAATGTCATTAGCACCATGGAAAGTCGAATTTGGTGCGGCAAGACAGCACATGGATATCGGAGACATCATGTTAGCTAGAGTACAAGAAGTAGATGAAGCGCATAACATTGTTTTGACAATGAAAGGCGTAGGACTTCGAAGATTGAAAGAAGGAGTGATGTCCAACATATCTATGAATCATATTTCACGCTTGAGAGGAGAAAACGATTCCATGCTCAGGCAATTAAAAGAAGTCAGCGATTGTAGAATTATCGTTGCAGAAAATGGAAGAGTTTGGGTCGACGGTGACTCAGACGGAATCGCATTCATGCGCACTATTCTTGAATTAGTGCGCAATGATGGCCACAAGGCCACGTTCAATGAATCGTTAGATGAATTGATCAACCAAAGGAGGAATGCCTAATGGGCGGATACGGAGATGTACAATTACTACGTGAAGACGGATTGAGACTAGATGGTCGCAAAGTAGACGAAATGAGAGAAGTCAAAGTTGAGGCTGGAATTTTACCAGCAGCAGATGGTTCAGCATGGGTAAAACATGGCCTGAATGTGGCTGTTTGTGCAGTTTATGGACCAATGGAGGCACATCCAAGAAAAATCCAAAGGCAAGACAGAGCAGTTATTGATGTCAGGTACAATATGGCACCATTCTCTACCAGTGACAGAATACGACCGGGATACAATCGCCGTTCAAGAGAAATTAGCAAAGTAACTGCTGAAGCTCTAGAAAGTGTAGTTCTAGTAGAGCGATACCCTCGCTCCAAGATTCGGGTAGAAATCGAAATCCTTGCTGCTGAAGCAGGAACACGATGTGTCGGAATAACCGCTGCTGCTGTAGCATTAGCAGATGCTGGCATCCCAATGAGAGATTTGATTGTTGGAGTTGCAAGTGGTAAAATCGAAGATACTGTAGTATTAGATCTCGACAAGGCAGAAGATAACTATGGACAGGCCGACCTTCCGATGGGAATTCTGCCAACCACTGGAGAAATCGCTTTCCTGCAAATGGATGGCGACTTATCGGTTGAAGAATACAATACCTGCGTGGAATACAACATGAAGGCTGCTAAAGAAATTCACGAACTAATGGTAGATGCACTCAGGCGCAGATACATCGAAAAGAATGGAGGTGAAGCCTGATGGTTGAACTAGTGCCAAACTTGCTAAGACAGGAACTTGAAGCTCTTGCAGCAAAGGACCAGAGAATCGATGGAAGAGGACAATGGGATTCAAGAGATATCAAATTGGAAACAAATTGCCTTTACAATGCTGAAGGTAGTGCTAAGGTCACATGGGGGGGCACCATAATTTATGCAGGTGTAAAGTTCGAAATTAGAACTCCATGGCCAGATCGCCCCGCTCAAGGTTCACTGATGTGTGGAGCAGAACTTAGACCGGTCGCAGGACGCAAATATGAGCCAGGACCACCTTCTCCACAATCTATTGAATTAGGTAGAGTTGTCGATAGAGGAATCCGTGAATCTGGATGCATAGACATGGATTCTTTGTGTATCATCCCTGGAGAGAAAGTTCTAGGAGTTATGATTGATATTCACGTCCTTTCAGACAAAGGAAATATCTTCGACGCATGCGCTTTAGGTGCGATTGCTGCACTACGTACTGCAATTGTTCCAGCAGAAAGGTTCGATATCGGAGAAGACTATCCACTCGCAGTTTCTATGACTCCAACAATGTGCTCTTTCACAAGAGTAGGTGGAAGGTACGTATTAGATGCTAACGAAGAGGAAGAATTGGGTGGAGATGAAAGAATTCATATCACTTTAGGAGACGAAGGACACCTACATTCTCTTCAGAAGGGGTTAAAGGGAACTTTCACTCCGGCGGAATTCGACGAGATACTCAAGATCGCTCAGCAACGTTGCGCAGAACTTGCAGAATTAGTCAACTCTAAGGAGGAATAAACATGGCAAAACGAACACAGAAGGCTGGAGCAACCGGCCGTTTTGGTGCAAGATATGGTGTTAGCGTTCGACGTAATGCTGGCATGGCCATGAAGAAAAAATCAGCAAGGTACACATGTCCGACATGCCAGTACCGCACAGTAAGACGCAAGTCTGTTGGCATCTGGCATTGTACTAAGTGTGGATACACATTTGCAGGTGGAGCCTGGGAACCATTCACACGAGCATCTGATGCTAACAGTAGAATCGTTCGCCGAAATGCAGACGGTGCAACCACTGCAGATATGGCATACATCGCACAGCAAGCTGCTATCGAATACGAGAGAGCAATGAATGCTGGAGAACTTGACGAAGAGGAGTGATTGTATTGTGGTCTGTCCGCCTTTCGGTGGAGTCCCCGCATGCCAAATCATTGGCATCTAGTCTTGTCAGTGAAGAAGACGTTATAGTAAACGAAAATAATTTCACATTTGTTCTAAATGAATCTAGGGCTAAAGATGCTAGAGCAATGTGGAATACAAGAATGAGGTCGCTGGTGATAGCAAGCAAGGTTATCGAAGTGATGGATTCTTGAACCCCCAATACCTGAGGTGAAACAATGGAGTCAGCACAACAACTGCAAATGGTCGTCGCAGAGGTACAAGCAGCAAGGCAACAAGTAGCCTCTCTCAATGCACAAGTTCGTGAATTAGAGGGAACTATTGCTGCTGTAAATAACCAACCAGATGACATGGCATTACATCGACAAATGGGGACAATTCTTGTGGAAGTAAAAGACAGAGTACAATTGTTATCTGACTTAGAAATGACTCTCAAACAAATGAAAGCCGCTGTTGAAACAATGGCAAATCGTGAATCTGAACTTGTGGCAACTTATGAGAAGCTTAAGCAATCTCTTGAGGGATGAATTTGCAAGAACTGGCGGATTGGATCTCTGCAGCAACCTCTAATGGTGCTGTTCCAGTTCTCGCAGGAAGAAATGGTGACATGGATACTATCGGATCATCCATTGCTCTAGCATCTTCAAATCCAAAATTAATCGCATGTGGCTTGCACATTGGCAAACTAGCAAAACGACTCTGTACAGAATTAGATGCCCCATTTCGAAAATTAAGCAAAGAGCCAAATTGGCCAAAACAGATTGGTGGAATAATAATTGTAGATGCTGCATCAGAAACTCAAACTGGTGTAGAAATCCCAAAAGATGTACCAATATGTGTAATCGACCATCATGATACTTGTGACTGGACTTTCAAAGAAGGAGATTTAGAAATTCGAAACAATGCTCGTGCAACTACTCAAATCGTTTTCGAATACCTGAAAAATAATTCTCCAAATTCATTAAGCGATGAAGTACGTAAACTCTTACTTGCTGGACTAATAACAGATACTGGTCGATTTAAACATGCTGACAAAGAATCCTTACAATGCGCATCAATGCTTCTCGAGGGTGCAGGATTCGAATACCAAGAATTTGTTGAACATATACAATCAGAGGAAATTAATGCTAGTGAACGTGGTGCTATCTTGAAAGCTCTTTCTAGGTGCCAATCAACAGAATGCGGCAAATGGAATTTAGTTCACACACATGCAGGGATACATGAAGGGAAAGTAGCCGGAATAATTATCCAAACAGGGGCTGAAGTAGCATTAGTATCACGATTTAGAGATGGTGAAACAAGATTAACTGCCAGGGCACCTAGATCATCGACACTATCAGGAATACATCTTGGTGAGATGATGAAAGACCTAGGAGAAAAAATAGGCGGAGAGGGTGGAGGTCACGACGGAGCCGCTGGATGGAGTGGTCGAAGCGATAGGATATCTGCTGAAACTGCATTCATCAATATTTTAGCTAATACGAGGAGGTCTGAGCATTAATCCCGAAGAAATCATTCAAGCATACGAAAATGGTGAACGTGATTTAGAACCATTGCTGAAAAAAATCGGATGGAACAGTTGGCTTGGAGTCGCTGAATTAGGATTGGTATTGGGCAGCGACATCGTTGAATTCTTGGAAGACAAATTGTCACCAGCTGAAACTAAAGTACTAGATTTGGTAAAGCAAAGACTGCAAGGTAATGTTAACATGGATTCTATAGAAGAGGCATTACAAGTCGCAAGAACCCCTGAAACTAGAGATTTATCTTTGGAAGGTCGATTAAGAATGGAAAGGGGTTTAGTACATTTTGAAAATGGTCAGATTGAGGATGCTAGAGACGACTTAACTTGGGCTGAAACAAGATTAAAGTCTGTTGCAAAAGCGAGTAGGGATCATGATATCTCTTTGCTAAACAAAGCTGCTTTTCATCTTTCAATCGATGAACATATGATGGCATTACATGTACATGGAGAGATTTCCAGAAGTGCCGGTCATGCAAATGAAACAATAGCAATTTCAAGAATTCAAGCAGCACGAATACACTTGGCCTTCGGGCATATGTTTGATGCAGCAAGATGTTCATTCAATGCACATGCACATGCAATTATTGCGAAGCAAATGGAATTGGCTGTAGAATCAGGAGCTATATTTGTGGAAATTTCATCAGGATTTATCAATGATGAAGCAGACAAATTCGCTGACCAGATAATCGATGCTAAACCATTGTCTGCTGGTGAAAGCCAGCCTATTCTCCAAGTACATTCCGAGGATGTTAATGGAGTATTGGAATGGTGTATTGAAAATACTCAGAATGGTTATTCAGGTATCGAGAGACCCGATTTGCGTGCTTTAATGATGCTAGCAAAAAGGTTGGACAGAGGTGAGTTATTCGCAGATTTATTGTCCTCTCACGAGGAAGTTGAAGACGCTTTGCTGGCTGCACTGTGTGCATCAATTAGTGAAGGAGAAATTGCTAAAACTTGGACTGACAGAGTGACTGAAATAATGACACTGAGAGATGATTAGAGCATTGATTGCGCTTTAGTCATCCATTCCTCAGCCCATTCTTCTCCAGAGGTAAACAAAGACCTTGCTAAGAAGAATGCTTCTGCTGCTTCACCTGCTTCAATCAAATCTTCCAAACGTTTCAATTCAGAATTTGATTCAATAATCTCATCTTCATCTTCTTCAACTACAGGCACTGCTGAAACTGATTGAGAAAGGAGTTGCATTCTTTCCAAAAAATCTGCACGTGTTTCAAGAGAAGGACCGCTCCAGGGAACTGATTCTTCACCATCCATCGCTCTCTTCAACCGGTCTAGGAATAAATCTCGTACTTCTTCAGTAGGGCGTATTTGCTGCACATGGTCATAGCACAACCATGCTTGATCGATTTCATTACGGCGCTCATGCAGCCTACCTAACTCCATCCATAATTCATGATTTGCAGGCCTGTGGGCTAACAGATGGTGCACTAAATCGATGAACATATCTTCGTAACCAGCACTTCGAATTCTCTCCAATCTTCGTCCATATACAATATTTGCACGTTGGTCTGAAAAATCAAGACCTTTACATCTTAATGAAAAATTATTCAATCCTTCTTGATCGAGTTTTTCAAACCAATTTTCTGGTTCCAGTGAGTCGGTTAGAAATGCTGCTTCTAATAGTTCCAAACCCAATTCGAGATGATCAATATCCTTTAGTTGATTCAATTGATTGGGATCTCTTCCCAATACAACAAACAAATCTTCCAAGACTAAAGCCAACCCTGAGCCGTCATTTCTCATGTGCTTTATTTCCGCTAAACATCGCCAATTTCTCTCATCTGTAAAATCGTAAAGCACTGCTTGTTGTGCATTTTGTTCAGCCCAAGCCAAATTTTCATCCTGCCTATCAGGATCTTTTCTAGATAACTTGACAAAACGATCTGCTTGGGAGCGATGTCTACTTCCTAGGTTCCTACGTGGATGCTGTAGAATGGAAGCACTATCCATCATATCAACTCACTGAACAGACATAAAACCTGATCGGTCATAACCCCATGGTATGGTTGCATCGATACCAATTTTTGCGGTATTTCCGTCATTAAGTCGTGACGGATCGAGGCTAGAACCCTTTTGATTTGAGAGAATGATTGAGTCTGTATCAGGTTGCCATCTTGTCATCATTGCCCATTCAACTCTAACAGGGTCGGTAATGTCAATATCTTCGTCAACTATTGTTACCATCTTCATCGAGCGATGACCATCTAAAGCAGCTTGAATTGCTCTTTTTCCATCACCCTCTTTCTTCACTTTGATTTTGACTACTGCTGCAAGCCAGCCACCGCCCCCTTCAGTCATGTGAACATCTAGACATTCACAGACTTCACTAACTGCAGATTTGATTGTTGGTGCCCTAGGTAAACCCATCAGGGTTTTGTGTTCTGCCTCTGCAGGGATTAATGCGTGAAAAATCGGGTTTGAACGATGGGTAATTCCATCGATTTCTATTACTGGCTCCTGGCGAATGTCATCGACAGTTCCTGTAATATCCACATATGGGCCTTCATCGTCATTTTCTGTAGTAACTCTTCCCCACATGGCGTATTCAGCATTTGCAGGGACTTGAATTCCGTTTGGTAATGTCACTAATTCCAAGGGACTGCCATGCACTTTTTCATGAAGTGCCGAAGCGATAGTTAATTCGTCAATATTTGTATCAAATGACATTGCTGCAGCCAGTAAAACGACTGGATCAGGGGCGTTAATTATTGCTACTTTTACTGAATCCCCTACAGATCTTGCCTCTTTTGTCATCGAATGTAGATGGCGAGGAACAATTCTAGCCACGAGATGATTATCATCTCTGAGTAGTTGTCTATGAAATGACATGTTTCTGATACCACCATATTCGGCAATAATTACGCTAGATGACATATATCTTCCACGATCTTCTCTCCAGTGATGAGGAATTGGCAATTTGGTCAATTCGGGTTTATTTTGGACATTTTCTAGGACCGGCCCAAATTCCACAATTTTTGGTTCTCTTGGATTTTCCATGGCCCACCCGAGTAGGTCAATAAAGTCCTCCGGCTCAATAGATAATGCTGCACATAATCGCGGCCTAGTAAGTAGATTAACTGCGATTTTATGACCAGGTGTCTCAACAAGGTTTTCGAATACCAACAAGTCATGTCCTGTCGACTTGGACTTGTCAAAAACCCCATGCAGTATGCTTGTTGGCTCGTCTATAATTGAAGCCGCACCTAGCAGATCACGGAATGCCATTGCGCCTTCCTGTAGGATTAAAGCCAAGAACATTGGCCTATACTTTTGGCTGTGAGTGCATCATTTGATGGATACTTTTCAATCGGCATCATGAAATAGGGGGGGTAGGTCGGCAAGTTGCTTCTCTGGAGAGTTTAGATATGGGTCGTGGGTTGTTCGCAGGAACTAAGATGGCAAAAGACCGCCAAAAGTTTAGATGGTCTGATCGAAGATACAAGAAGCGTATGCTCAAGTCTAGAGCTAAGCACGACCCACTTGCAGGTTCAACACAAGCCAAGGGTATCGTTATCGAAAAAGTTGGTATCGAGGCTAAGCAACCTAACTCCGGAATTAGAAAGGCTGTGAAGATTTCACTAATCAAGAACGGCAACAAATTAACAGCATTCGCACCAGGTGATGGTGCGATTAACTTCATCGATGAGCACGATGAAGTAATGGTAGAAGGTATCGGTGGACGCATGGGTCGTTCATACGGAGATATTCCAGGAGTCCGCTACAAGGTGATCCAAGTCAACGGCGTTTCATTAGATGAAATGGTACGTGGACGAAAAGAGAAGCCAGTTCGATGAGATGGAGTGATTGTGATGAGTGATGAAGTCGAAACACAAGAGGAAGAAACACCCGTCGAAGAATCCAAGCCTATTGCTGGGATTGGAACTCTGGTTTTTGGAAAATATGACGCAGCAGAAGTCGTCTGCCGTGATCCAGGATTAGCACCTTACATCAATCTCTCAACAGTTGGAGTACCTCACACAGGTGGACGTCATGCCAATGCATGGTTCGGAAAAGCAAAGCTATCCGTTGTCGAGAGATTCACAAACAAACTAATGCGAACTGGAAAGTACACTGGTAAGAAAATGGGCGCTCTAAAGGCATTCGAAAATGCATTAGACTCAATCGCTGAAAGAAGTGGAGAAAACCCACTTCAAGCATTCGTAGATGCAATTTGCCACGCTGCTCCAATGGAAGAAATCACTCGTATCAAATTCGGGGCAGTTTCACAACCGAAGGCAGTCGATAGTTCTCCTTCTCGAAGACTTGATGTTGCTCTAGCAAACCTTGCAAAAGGGGCACAACAAGGAACATCCAAGTCTAAACGTACCTTGACACAATGTATCATCAATGAGCTTACAAAAGCAAGCGTTGGTGATGTAACTTCATTCGCTGTCTCAAAGAAAGAAGAAGTTCAACGTATCGCAGCAAGCGCAAGATGATTTTCAAATCAAAGATTTGGCGACCACCTAGCCCCAACAGTCAATAACGTTACTCAGTGCGAACCCGTTATGAGTGAGGAGCCACCATACCGAATTAACTGGTTAAATTCTGTGTTCTTAATTGTGACACCAATCTTGGCGATAGCAGGAATTATCGGCCACTGGTCTTATTTTGGGCATCCTGGTCTAATTGAATTTTTTGTATTCCTATCGTTTTATTACGCCTGTGGATTGTCAATAACTGTAGGATATCACAGATTATTCTCACATCGTTCGCACAAAGCTAAATGGCCCCTAGTCCTATTTTACTCGTTTTTCGGAGCGGGTTCGTTTCAAAATTCGATACTAGAATGGAGTTCAGATCATAGAAGACATCACAAAATGACCGATTCGGATGAAGACCCATACAGTGCCTCGAAGGGTTTCTGGTATTCCCACATGGGATGGATATTGATTGAGGAAGAGAAGTTCGCAAATGATTTTTCAAATGTGAAAGACCTGCAGCAAAGCAAAATAATAATGTGGCAACACAGAAATATTTTCCTTATAGGTGCTATTTCTGGCTTCCTTTTACCCGCTTTAATTGGATTTCTTTTCGGAGGTATTTCTGCGGCAATAGGTTGTTTCGTCTGGGGTGGACTTGCAAGAATTGTATTCGTACATCACGGGACATTCTTGATCAATAGTGCTGCTCACATTTGGGGAACTCAACCATATTCTGAAAAGGATTCAAGCCGCGATTCATTCTGGTTAGCATTCTTAACGTTCGGTGAAGGATATCATAACTTCCACCACACATTCCAAACCGAC
Source organism: uncultured euryarchaeote (assembly GCA_964012565.1). Taxonomy (GTDB): domain Archaea; phylum Thermoplasmatota; class Poseidoniia; order Poseidoniales; family Poseidoniaceae; genus MGIIa-K1. The sequence goes on from CAXGTB010000001.1 coordinate 24,368, forward strand.
TACAGAAATGGACACAAGTGGTACCATGTCGACCCTAGCAAATGGTGGATTAAATTATTCAACTATGCGGGATTAAACACAAGGCTGAAATCCACACCAAAGCATTCTATTGAAGTAGCCAAGGTAAATATGCGCTTCAAAAAGTCTGCAAAGAAATTGAAGGCGAAAAACATCAGCACCAACTCATTCGAATCAAGGTTGACAAATTGCAGAGACAAACTAAGATCATGCCTTTATGAAATTCAAAAGGCGAAAAGGGAATTGAAGAGTAAAGCCTCTAAGTCGAAAGAGGCAATCAAGATTCGAATAAATGAAATGAAGATTTCTAGTAAGAAAATTAGAAACGATTTAAGGCAAATATTCAGAGAAATGAAATTTGAATACAAGTCTGCCAAGACGGCTGTATAATCAGCACACAGCACCCGATTTACAACTAAACTTTGTAGTCGATTTGATAAACCCCTTTAAGGTGGCGAGGACAGACGAGAGTCAGGTGATTCACCATGGGCCGTAAAGAAGACAATATCAAGAAGGCAACAGAAGTTATGCACATACTCCCACAGATTCGTAATCTGTGCATTGCTGCTCACATCGACCACGGAAAAACAACTCTGTCTGACAACTTGATTGCAGGCGCAGGAATGATGAGTGAAGATCTAGCTGGAAAAAGCAGGGTTCTAGACTTCGACGAACAAGAAAGTGCTCGTGGAATTACTATCAACGCCGCATCAGCATCTATGGTTCACGGTGTAGATGGAACCGATTTCCTGATCAACCTAATCGACACTCCTGGTCACGTTGACTTCGGTGGAGACGTTACCCGTGCTATGCGTGCTGTTGACGGTTGTTTCATTCTAGCATGTGCGGTTGAAGGACCAATGCCACAGACTGAAACTGTAGTTCGTCAAGCATTGAAAGAGAAGGTTAAGCCTGTTCTATTCATTAACAAAGTCGACCGACTTATCAACGAATTGAAGGTTACTCCTGAAGACATGTTGAAGCGTTTCGAAGAGACTATCATCAAGGTAAACAAGTTGATTCGTCAATTCGCTCCAGAAGAGAAGAAGAAAGAGTGGCAAGTAAGTGTACTTGATGGAACAGTAGCATTTGGTTCAGCATACCACAACTGGGGTATAACAATTCCATACATGAAGAAATCTGGAGTTTCAATGACTGAGATTTTCGAGTATTGTAACAATGAAGACCAGAAGACACTGGCCCAGAAAGCACCTGTTCACGAAGTACTTCTAGACATGGCTGTAACCAAACTACCAGGACCTGTTGAGGCGCAACCATACCGTATTCCAAACATCTGGACAGGAGATCTAGAAACTCCAATCGGTAAAGCGATGGTTAATTGTGATCCTGAAGCAGAACTTGCTATGATGATAACAAAGATTTGGATGGATCCTCACGCTGGTGAAGTTGCTGTAGGAAGATTGTACTCCGGTGCAATTAACCAAGGTGAATCTGTTTACGCAATCGGTGCTGCAAAGCCAGAGCGTGTCCAGCAGGTCAGCATGATGGTTGGCGGCGACAGAATCACTGTACCAAAGGTTGTAGCAGGAAACATTGCAGCAATCACAGGTATTCGTTCAGCTGCTGCTGGTGTAACATTGTCCAGGGACAAAGATTTCACACCTTTCGAAGCAATTCGCCACTACTCTGACCCTGTAGTTACAGTAGCTGTTGAGCCAAAGAGTATGAAGGACCTTCCAAAGTTCATTGATGCATTAAGATCTCTAGCTAAATCAGACGCATCTTTGCAAGTTAGTACTAACCAAGAAACTGGAGAGGCACTGCTAGCAGGTATGGGAGAACTTCACCTTGAGATCACTGTTTACAGACTTGAAGAAGAACAAAATATCAAGGTAAAAGTAAGTCCACCAATCGTTGTATATCGCGAATCTGTTGAAGGCAACAACAAGGGAAGATCATTCGAAGGAAAATCACCAAACCGTCACAACAGATTCATGATGGAGATTGAACCTCTTTCCGCAGAAGTAGTCGCTGCTCTAAGAGAAGGTCACTTCGGTAGTGGAAATGTAAGATCCGGAGATGCAAAAGAAGTTGGAAACAAATTCGGCGAATTCGGAATGGACAAAGACTTGATGCGCAAGATTTACTCTATCAATGGAACAAACGTTCTGGTCAATGATACTAAGGGTATCCAAGGACTTCACGAAACCCGTGAGTTGATTATCGAGGCATTCAACGAAGTCTGTAAGAAAGGACCTGTAGCAGATGAGCCAGTTATGGGAATGATGGTAAGACTAGTCGATGCAAAACTGCACGAAGATGCAATCCACCGTGGACCTGCTCAAACAATTCCAGCTGTAAGAAACGCAATCAAGGGTGCTATGCTACGTGCACGCACAGTATTGATGGAACCAATGCAGAGATCTCACGTCAGCGTACCAAACGACTGGCTAGGACAAGTAACTCGTGAAATCACAAACCGAAGAGGTATCATCGAAGATATGCCATCTGAAGGTGAGGCTACCACAGTTATCGGAACTCTACCTGTTGCTGAAACATTCGGATTCTCTAACGATATCCGTGCAGCATCACAAGGACGTGCTGTTTGGAACTCTGAAAACATCGGATTTGAGATGCTTCCTCCACAATTGTTCAACAAGGTCGTAGGCGATATACGAACAAGAAAGGGATTGAAGCCTGAACCAAATCCAGAATCATACTATTCTGATTGAATCAAATGATTTAATTTGCCGCAAGAAGGGAAATTTATGGGTAGATTGTTGGGGATTTTTTCCTCCAATGGTGGAGTTCCCAAACTTCCAATAGAATCCGCACAAATTGACTCTAACGGAATAATTGGTGACAGTTGTAACAATAAGAAGCACCATGGCGGGCCTATGAAGGCAATTTGTGTTTTGGAGAACGAACTTCTAGTAAAATTACAATCTGAAGGTCATCCAATCCAAGCTGGCTCAACTGGAGAAAATATCCTGGTTGAGGATTATAATTTGGAAGTTGGAAAGGTGTTTGATGTAGGTGAAGTTAGGCTCGAGGTTGTGTCTGATGCAACACCTTGTTGGAAAATCGCAGATTCATTTACAGAAGGAGAATATCACCGAATGTCAAATGAAAAACATCCCGGTGACACCAGATGGTATTGCAGGGTATTGAAAGAGGGCTCAATCAGAATATCCGATTGAGTTGGTAATCTGTTAACTCTCGCAATGCTCTTAGTGCTGGGCTTTCAACCAAACGATCTAAGCAATCATGTGCTTTTCTATGATACGCCTCTGCCTTAGACTTAGCATATTCAATTGAACCTAAATCATGTAATGCTTGATGTCCTAGAGCAACTTGCTCTGCAGTCACATTTTCACCTTTACCTAGCACAGCGAGTAAATCATCCTTTGATTGTGAAGAAGGCTGTCTTAGGGCATGAATTACCATAAGAGTTCTTTTTCCTTGAGCCACATCACTTCCACTAGGTTTTCCAAGTGTATCTGTATCTGACATCACGTCAATTATATCGTCCATTAACTGGAAACACAACCCTAGGGCTAGTCCCCAATCATGCATGCATTGAATTATTTCTTTGTCAGCTCCAGCAAGATGTGAACCAACCTCTGCACAAGTAAGGAACATTGCTGCAGTTTTACCATGAATCATCTCAGTATATTCTTCTTCTGAAACTACTTCTCTAGATTCAAATTCGATATCTAACTGTTGACCTTCACTACACTTCCTAACCATTCTACCAATTCTTTTCACCAAGAATGGAAGGAGCGCAGGTTCAATCCCCTCTGCAACTGCCATTGCCTCAAACGCAATTGCTAGCATTGCATCACCGGCATTAATTGCTGTAGGCAAATCATAGGCCTTGTGAACTGCTGGGCGACCACGACGTACATCATCATCATCCATAATATCGTCATGAACTAAAGTAAAGTTGTGAATAATTTCAATAGCAGCACCTACATCTAAAAGTCCTGAATGGGTATCTCCAACAGCTTTAGCCACTAACCATGGTAGTGTCGCACGTAGTCTCTTCCCTCCACCTTCCAGTAGATGCATCATCGCACCAGATAATCGGTCTAGTTTTGTGTGAGTTAGAGCACGTTCAATTCTCTGTTCCACCAAATCTTTGACTTCACCAATGCTAATTTCCAATCCTGCACCTTTTGCTGATGGAAGTAAATGTGAGACATCACCCATATCGTGAATCAGATCATCAGGCTTTGTACATCCAGGTCTCCACCAGTCATCGGTCATTATTCGAGCCGCTATACATCTAAACCAAGGAGCAATGATGTTGTTGTCATCATCGGCAACAAGCATTTCTTCTAACTCATCTTTAGAAACCCACTTGATTTCTTCTACCTCGTTTGCATTTGGATTTACGTCCACATCAACATGGATGACTAAACAGTGATCGATCTCTCTCTCAATCCACTCCTCATCTTGTCGAGCTTGGTATCTCATTTTTGTAACAAAATCAAACTTTTCAATCGGGACTTGCGATGGGTGTATTCCTAATTCTTGTTCGAGTTTCCTTATTGCCGCTCTTTTTACACCAAGTGCATCTTTCAATTCTAGTTCATCTTCAGAATATAGGGGGTGAGAGCAACATGAATTTGCCCAAACACCTGGGAAAGTAATCTTGTGTGATGCTCTTTTTTGAAGCAATAAGCGACCTGATAAATCAAACAGAAGGACACTAAAGGCACGATGATATTTGCCTTCACCATAGTGACTATTGAACTTGGAAATCGGACCAATAACCTCGTCGTTTTCTTCAACTTGAATCACGGCTTCAGACATTAGTGATTCTTGTATTGAATCCGAACCTTCCAGAGCGTGAGATGCATCCGAGTCCATTTGTATGGTTGGAACATCCTCTATCCCATATCCAGTCATAGACTCACCATGCACTCGGTTTCGCGCCGACTACATCAACAGTTCCCTGCAATTATTCGAGTTCCAATGACTGATTTTCCTTCGATTGCAGCTAAAATACGATCATATTTCTCACCATTAACAAGTAATACATCGATACCTTGTTCAGCAATCATTGCGCCTCTTGACGCTTTGAGACCAATTCCTCCGGTTACATCAATTTCCGATGCATGCTCACCTTCAAACTCGAGGCCAGGGTGCCAGACATCAATCAAATCCTCTGGTTTTGCTTTATTTGGAGGAACTCGTAAAATTCCATCGACACCTCCTATTGCAAAGATTGCTCGCTCTACATTAGAGATTTCAGTAGAGTACCTCAACATTATATCATCACCAGATAAAATTCCAAATTCTTTGTCATCATCATCGACCACATCTCCATACACAACAGTTACGCCGTTGTGTAGTGGCAAATTACCTGCGAATTGAGGACCTGTCCCTTTCGCCCATTCATGCGGTGGGAATGACTGAACATCCAATCCATGCGATCTTAATGCTGAAACAACAATCTGGTTCAATTTAAGCATGTCATCTCTGACTTCTTTCACTGCTGAATCTTGATCTAACCCCTCGATTCGACCATCTGCAAGTCGATGTTTTTTGGCCTTCATATGTCCAAATGATCCTGCACCGTGAATGATTACTAGATTCTTGGATGTGTTTGAACAAATCTTAGCGAGAGAATCGATTACATCTTGATTTGCTGTACAAAGTTTGTCTTTGTGTGTAATTAGCCCGCCACCCCACTTGATGACGACGGTTCCGACCATGCACATGCTAGAGGATTCCTACTAATGTGTGCATTGGATTTACATGGGAGTTTGGAATCGCCTGTGACATGACAGAGTCTCCGAGTGTGGATGAGTTCATTCGTCACATGCAAGCAGAATTGGATGCTTGTGAAGAGATTGTAGACAAGAAAGAGCGACAGAAGCGCCAATGGCAAATCGAATCATCATTATTAATGGCAATCGAATTTTCTAATCGTTTCAAAGAATTATCTAAACTAGGACAGAATCCATTGAAAATAGTACAAGCACTTGCATCTCCAGATGCATCAAGCGCAGATATTGCAAAACAGGTAATTGCAATTGCGGGCGGTATGTGTCCGCATTGTGGTGCACCAATGGATGCAGACCTAGATTTCTGTTCTAGTTGCGGAAACTACGTGGAATAATCATTCCTCTTCCCAAATAGCAATCATATCTTGGATTGAGGGATCTTCTTCCTCAACATGGTACAAATATTCTGATGGCATTTCTTCGCACAGGAATACTGTTTTTCCTGCTCTCCAAATAGTGTGACCATCTGCTATAGCTCTAGTTGTGTCAACCTCTAATATTGCTGGGCGACTGATTCTAACATGGCCTGCTTCCATCGCATTTGAAATGGTCTTAGAAAGATGAACATGCTTTCTATCGCCTGCTGTGATACCCAATTCCATGTGAGTGGAAACTGCTTCTGGGTCACAAGGCCAATAAAGAGCCTCAGGAATATCATCTGTTGGAAGATCTAATTCTAACTCAATAGAGTGACCATAAGTTGCTCTAATCATCTCCCCTTCAACTTGGTAACGTCCTTTGTCATCAGCGTTTGCAATTGCTTCAAAGTGCCAGCCCCTTAACCAATGGAAATGCCTTCTTTGCTTTTGTATTGCTTCTGATAGTTCACGAGAGTTTACCCAACCATTCAAATCCATCTCGACTCCAAACTTTTCAGGAGCGTGTCGCAGAACTAGCGCAAGAATTCTTCCCAAGCTGTTTGCTTCACGATCAGACATGATGAATTTACCTTCTTCGTTGCACTCAGGGCAATTACTGCCAGTAAAGTGACCGTTGTTAATTGAACAAGAGCGCTTCTTACATTGACGTAGCATGTTTTGGCCTGAAGGCAACCCCTTCATAATCAGTTCGATTAACTGAGATAAATTTCAGGGCAATGATGATGAAAGCAGTCTGTTTGGACATACCATGCGAGCAGTTATTTCGGACTATGTTCGGACACCGTTTCATCGAGCCCACAAGGGTGCACTTGCAAACTTTAGACCTGAGGATATGCTCGAAGCAATCGTTTCGGGGATTTTAGATAGAAATGATGTCAACACAGAGGACATTGAAGATCTGATGTTAGGTTGTGCATATCCGGAAGGTGTTCAAGGTTTGAATCTTGGAAGAATTGCAACATATCTTCCAGGTCTGCCAAATACAATTCCAGGAATGACAACAAACCGTTTATGCGGTTCATCTATGCAGGTAGCTCATTCAGCAGCCGGTTCAATCAAATTAGGTTCGGGAGAAGTGTTCATTGCTGCAGGAGTGGAAACTATGTCCTTAGTACAACGAGGCGGATGGAATAGAGACCTACACCCGGGAATTGAAGAGAGATATCCTGATGCATACATCTCTATGGGATTGACAGCAGAAAACTTAGCAAGAGATTACTCGATTTCTCGACTAGAGCAAGAGGAGTTTGCTCTTGGGAGTCACGAAAAGGCCCTTAGTGCCCAAAGTAACGGACTACTTACTGGTGAAATAATACCTGTTCAAACCGATGGAAACAAGATAGAAATCGATGGTTGTATGCGTTCAAGTTCAATAGAAAAAATGGCTAGACTACCAACCGCATTTTTGGAGGATGGAACCGTCACTGCAGCAACATCGTCCCCGTTAACCGATGGAGCAGCATGTAACCTAATATGCTCCGATTCTTATGTAGAAGAGAATAGTATGAATGGACTTGCTGAGATCATATCAACAGCAGTGGTTGGAGTCCCACCTCACATAATGGGAATTGGACCTGTTGATTCATCAACAAAAGCCCTTGAGAGGGCAGGTATTACCATGGATGATCTAGATGTTATCGAATTAAACGAGGCTTTTAGCGCTCAATCATTAGCAGTCATGAAGGATCTAAATCTCAATTCCGACGATGAAAGAGTGAATATCGATGGTGGAGCACTAGCGATAGGTCACCCACTTGGAGCTAGTGGTGCGAGAATATTAGGAAAAGCAGCATCACTACTAAACCGAGAGAATGGAGAGTACGCTCTAGCCTCAATGTGTATCGGTGGCGGCATGGGAATTGCAACAGTATTACGCAAATATCAATGATAACCTTCATGAGATATCGCAATCCTACCTAAACCATGGGTATCCGTAAAGGCCGTAGAGAAGCCTATGAAAATCTAAGTATTGCAGAGGAAGGAGATTGTCCTCGCTGTGGTGGAGAGTCTCAGCCATCAACTCTAGCTGGATACCTAAGTTGTGCTCGTTGTGGTTATGAATGGAAAGATCCTAATCACGTAGCACAAAAAAGAGGGCCTCCTGAAACTTATCGTAGAGATGCTGAACTGATTGAAGAATTTAAACATGAAATGCAAAGCGGTGATTTGAGCAATGTCCTTGGCATTGACAGTGGCTTGTCTGGAGCTCAAGAAGCATCGCTAAAACGGTTAGAAGACAAATGGATGAGTGGAATGAGTGGACACTTTAATGCTGCAGCAGAAGAAAGAAAACCCTTGATGATTTCATTTGATGACGATGACAACTTAGTTGATACAACCATTGGAAGTATCACAATAGTTGCAAATGGATTTGATGGAGGAGAAGAAATTCGCTTAGAATACCCAGGTATCGGAACTGAATTTTACGCTTTTGATGAAGCAAGCGAGACAGGTTGGAGAAGAGGTAGGACTGCAGAAGATACTGCAAGATCAATAACCAATGTAATCAATCGTCATTCGAATTTAGTCTATGCAAATCAGGAGGGGAGTGTGATTTTGCTTGAACTGAGAGGTGAACAATTGAAAGCAGACTCTCTGGTAATTTTCGTAGATGACCCCGGAGGAACCGATATCGTTGCAGAGAAGTCAGGAGTTTCTATGGATCCAAGAGATGTTAGAATGGTTGAAGACTACAAGGTTGTAGTTGAAATTTGTTTAGCAGATGGTATAATTTCTCCTTCAGAAGATCAGATGCTTTGGGCTATGCGTCAACAACTTGGCATCGACGATTACCTCCATGTTCAAATCGTTCAGCAAATTTTTGGAGAGCATGCTCTCAAAGAATGTACCAATTGTGGTGCAATGGCTGACCTTTATGCCGACTATGCTGCATGGTATTGTAAAGCATGCGAAAATTGGTGTTAGTTAGTTGAAATATAGATTTATTTCATGTGCGTTCATAGTTCCTTTGTCAAGGTATTATTCATAAGGTGAGAGCCAATCGCCTAAACTGGCGAGTATTATGGCTGAAGAAGTACTATACATCGGAATTGACCTTGGAACCTTTCGCTCCGTAATGGTATCAAGCGATAGTCACGAAGAAGAAGAGCTCACTGTAATTGGAACCCCTAAGGACCCAATTGCACGAAATTTCCTGAAGAGAGATGTTCTCTTCGGCAATGAAGCATTGAAGAACAGACTAGCTCTGAATCTGTTTAGACCTCTAGAACTTGGTGTAATTAAGGACACACCAGAAGATCGTGAATTCATTGCTCACTTCATTACCCACTTAATCGGTCTATCCGACCCTGAAGACTACGACCGTGTAGTTGCCGTAATTGGAGCACCTGCTGAAGCAAGTCACGTTGACAAGACTTCTATCTTCGATGCTGCTGCTGGTTCAGTGAACGCTGCAATGATTATCTCAGAACCGTTCGCTGTTGCATATGCTCTTGACATGATTGAGCACACTCTTGTAATCGATATTGGCGCTGGAACTACTGACTTGTGTAGAGTATACGGTACTATTCCAGGCCCAGGTGATCAGATGCACACTGGACATGCTGGAGATTTTGTTGACAGACAAATAATTACTGAAGTACAGAAGAAGTACAACGGCGCACAAATCACAAAAGATATGGCTCGCCGCTGGAAGGAACAATATTCCTTTGTTTCAACTTCAACACCTGATGACCCAATAATGGTCGATTTCTCAATCGAAGGTAAGGCTATGACACTCGACATCACAGATTGTATTCAAGCAGCTTGTGAATCAATCGTTGACCCTATTGTTGAAAATGTTAAGCAATTAATCGCTGGTTCAAACCCTGAATTCCATGATGAATTCCGCAGGAACATGGTTCTAGCAGGCGGAGGATCGGGAATCAGAGGACTTGGTGCACTTATCGAGCGCCGTTTGTCCGATATGGGTGACGTGAATGTTCACGTTGTCGATGATCCTGTCAGACTAGGTGCAATGGGCGGTCTAAGACTTGCAATGGAAGTACCTGAAGATATGTGGAAGAACCTAACTCTAGCTTCTCGCTGAGTCTTTCACTCTTCTTCTACTCCTAGTACCAACGGAGAATCGCAATGAGGACATCTGTCCTTTGGTGACAATAGCAGAGGATTTACTGCTAGAACAGCTAAGCATGTTGGGCATGCTGCAAGCATTTCATTTGCTGGTAGATTGATTTGTTCATCATAAATCGAATGACCACTGT
>CAXGTB010000002.1:0-29798 GCA_964012565.1 uncultured euryarchaeote
GCAATCAATCCCATTGAAATCCATGCTCCTGCCATCGAACCAAGGTTGGTTAATGCGGTCACTAGTAGTATTCTTCCAGCCCTGTTAGTCCAGAATAACTTTGCAGAATCTAACTTTAGGAATTCTGTAAGATCTTCTCCAGTTGGTTCTTTAACCTTCATCTGAGCATAACCCGCAAACCAACCTGCAGCTAATGCAGGGTTGAGAGAGGTAATTGGAGATGCTAATGCGGCAACTAGTATTGCGACGGGATGACCTCCTGCCAACATACAGAACAAAGCAGCACCAATGAAGTTACCAGCAAACCAATAGATTCCGTTTTCCTTAATTGATGCAAGGTCGCCATTATAGAAGAACCAACCCAATAAACCGAGAAGGGCAAGAGGTATTGCGTAAGAGATGGTCTTGAGCATTTTACCTCCTTTAGGAGTCATTGCAAGTTCAGAGATTCTTTCTTTACTAGGCTGGACATCTTCTTTCAAGAGTTTAGAAACACCATCTAGGTGCCCTGCGCCCAATACTGCCAGTACCTTGCCATTACCTCTGATTGCAGAGATTTTCCTTGCAATAAATTCGTCACGCTCGTCAATCAAGACTTCTCCTGCACCGGGAGATACTTCTCTCAGTTCCTCCATCAGTGATGTAAGTAAGTCCTTATCTGCAAGCATGTCCTCTAATTCTAATTCTTCATCCGAATCATCTTCTGATAGTAGAGCCCACATTAGCCCCATCTTTTCTCTAAAGCGCATCTTATTCCATGCTCTTCGAAGGGTTGTCTGAATATCTCTATCGACTAATTCGACTTGAAGTTCATACTCCTTCGCTGTTTCTACAGCAGCTAGTAGTTCAGCACCAGGCTGTTGGCCCTCATCTAGTCCCAACTTTCGTTGTTCTGCAGCAAGTAATGATTGAAGAAGAACCATTGGGGCTCTTCCTTCTTTGATAACCTTCAGCAGTCCCTCTTTGTCCAATCTTTTTTCTTGAGTAAGTGCATCATGTCGACCTTTACAAAGTTCTACTGCAACAATTTCTGGCCCCCACTCCTCGATATTTTGCTTTACAGCTTCAACAGATGCTGTAGCAACGTGTGCTGTTCCCAACAGTCTCAAATTTTCATCGACATCAATAATTGGAGAACTCATCTATTCACTTCCTAGGGCTGATTTTAGTATCTCAGTTATCGATGCCATCGCATCATCGGAATTATCGCAATCTAATTCCTCAAATGGAATTTGTCCACCTGCAAGAGATCTATGGCCTCCTGCACTGCCTTTAGCAAAATTTCTGCTTAGTATCTTTCCTATGTGCAAAGAATCTTTACTTGATCTCGCTGAAAGAATGACCTTAGACATTCGAACTCCATATGAAACAACAATATCTACCCCCTCAGTAGGTAGTAAGAAATCGGCAACTTGTGATAGAGCATCCCTGTCTACCATGTTTGAGATCGGTGCTAGCATCAAGCCATTTTCGAGAGTGGCATTGCTGAGGGCTTCTCTGAAAATCGATAGCACTTCTTGGCTTCTTGGTGGGCTTTGGAAAGTGCGCATTAAATCCCAATCAATCCAAGCACCAAGCCATGATAGTGCTCTCAAATCAACTGCGTTAAACGAGCGAGTGAAACCTAGTGTGTCTGTTCTAATTCCAAATGCTAGTGCGGTTGCTACATTTGAATTCATTTCGACTCCTGAATTCATTAGTACTGAAGCAACGAGAGATGAAGTTGCAGCGAATTCAGACCTGACTAGAATGACATCACCAGCAGGTCTCTCTTCACTGGTGTGATGATCAATCACGATATGTGGGACGCAAGATTCAGGAAGTATGTTATTGGCCCCTGGGTGGCTGAAATCTACACACAATACTATATCCGACTGATTCAATAAATCTTCAATCTCCCAATCTAGGATTAGTTTTCGCAAATCCATATTCAGTAACCTTACCATCGCACGGTTTTGTTGATGTTCAATCATACCTCCGTGAATGATTGTCGAAGAATGTCCCATTGAGTCACATAGATGCTTCATTGCTAGAGCACTTGCAAGAGCATCTGGGTCGGGATTGTCATGGCAAACGATTAGGACTTTGGCAGCGTTTTCGTCTGAAAGCCTACGCAATACTTCGCTCGCTCCTTGTTTTCTGTCGATCGATCTAAGTCTATCTTGAATTGCAGATGTTGTCAAATCCTCGATAGATATCCTCTCTGCACCTTTGACATCGATAGTTGATAAAATGGGAGTATTGGGCCAATGGCTCTTTAGTTCTTGGACAGGATCATCATCACAGATTATTTCTTCCAATAGTAAAACAGCTGTTGGAGTAACATCAGGAAGTGGCATTTCATGTAATTCCATTTCAGTCGGAAGGGCAACAATTTCTACATCCTCCATGGGTACTAATTGTTCTGCAAGCCCAATTATTCTAACATTGGAACGCTGTCCAATCCATTCTGCTAACCTTATTGCAAGGGTATCTGAACCAAAAATAAGAAACAAATTCAGCCCTCCAATTTTTCAAGTACTTTGAACAAATCAACATGTTCTCTTACATCGTGGACACGAATAATGTTCACTCCGTTGTAAAATGCCTTTGCTGCTATGCCAAGGCTCCCTGCTAACCGATTTTCAGTTTCTGGTTGGTCACAAATTTGACCTATCATGGATTTCCTTGAAACTCCCCATAGTACAGAGTATGGTTGGAGTTCATTACTCGAGTTCAGAAGTTCAACATTATGCTCGAGAGTTTTACCAAAGCCAATACCCGGGTCAAGATGGATTTTGTCCATTGAGTGCCCCATTTCTACTAATTCCCTTGCTTTTGAAATAAGGTACTGGTTAACTTCCTCTGTAACATTATTGTATTGTGGATTATCTTGCATTGTACCTGGTTCTCCAAGCATATGCATGATACAAACCTCGCATCCAGATTCAACAACTAATTCCATCATTGCCCTATCTTTTAGGCCACTAACATCATTGATCATTTTTGCTCCTGCTTTCAAAGCTTCACGAGCGACCTCGACATTTCTTGTGTCGATTGATACAAGAGCATATTTTGAGATTTCTTTAACAAGAGGAATAGTCCGCTTAATCTCTTCATCTATAGAGATTGAAATTGCGCCTGGCCTTGTTGATTCTCCTCCAATATCAATCCAATCTGCTCCATCAGAAATCATTTGGATTGCTCTCTCAAGGCCTCCATCACGAGAGGATTTATGGAAAGAATCAGGAGTTGCATTGATGATTCCCATCACCAGCGGCCGGCTTTTACCGACTCCCTCCAAGACTGCCATGTTAACACCCCTGCCTGCGGCAGGTTTTATGAGATGCGGGGTCGCAGGTGTACCCATGTCTGAAGATGAGGGGATGCATGATGACATCAACAATGGTCTCTCATCAGATGAGATTGTGATGCCAAGCGAGGAAAAATTGTTGTTCGCTGAGCGTATTTTCGCAAGACTAAACCCTCCTTCAATCGGAGCAATACCTAGCATGATTCACAAAAGAGCTAAAATTGTGGGTGGAATCTTTGCAGGTTATGCTGTATTCTGGTGGTTAACTGTCCTACAAACTAAAGATGAGCCTGCATTTGAGTCTATCTTCTTCGGTCCTGATTTTCTAACAATTACGATATTAGCTCCATGTTTGGTCTTCTTAGGATCTCTACTCTCTGATTTCAGCAGAGAATTAGGACAACTCTTCCCCGGTTTAACAAGTGGGATAATGTTCGTACTAGCGGTTCTTTACTGCTTTGAACCGGCGATCATGGGGCTCATGGGGGACATTGAGACTGGTGATGCAGTTTGGAAAACCTTCAGGCTGGCAGTATTGTGTGCTACGGTTTTGTTCGCTGCTAAATTGTTAATCAATGCCTGGCTATTGGTTTGGGTAAAGGAATTCATGGAGAAGCACCCATTCATTGATTATCAATCACTTAATCCTCATCAGAATCATTCCGACTCTTTCATGGAACATGAGGCGGTTTTTGAAACCGAGGCTTGAAATCCAGAACCTTTTCCGAAGGTATATGGGAGAAAGGCTTGATGTTCTTCGATTAGGATATCGCAATGGCCGAGATCCTAGAATCACTACTCATCTCGCTCTTGTTGCAAGAGCCATGGGTGCGGACGGTTTTCTTCTATCAGGTGACGAAGATAAAGAGATGTTTAAGAATTTAAATTCCGTTAGTAATAGGTTTGGAGGTAGCCTTCAAACCGAGCATGTATCTGGAATGAGTCATCTCAAAAAGCATGTCAAAGATGGAGGGGTTGCAGTTCATCTGACAATGTATGGTGAACCATTTAGGAAAGCGATTCCAAAAATCCGTAGGGATAGACCCGTTGTGATTGTAGTTGGCGGAGCTAAGGTACCCGGTGATGTCTACAAAATTTGTCAACACAATGTTGCAGTAGGTAATCAGCCACACTCTGAAGTTGCAGCTTTAGCGCTGTTCATGGATGCATGGTTTGGCGAATCTGCTAGCGAAAGGGAATTTGATGATGCTCGGCTCATTATCGAGGGGACCAATGATGGCAAGTTGGTTCATGATATGAATGATAATTAGTAGTTTATTTACAACTACTTACTTAGGCCACTGAAGTTTATTTCTATTGGTTACCACTTCAACTCACGAAATGGTTGTCAATCAGTTGAGCGTTGCGAATGATTATACCCCCTATACAACCAGCAAATTTGATGTCGGGTGAGTGGTCACAGAAAGGCGATACCTCTCTCGGGGATCGTATTCTTCTGGTTGATGCTACAGACGACATCAATTCGGGTGCGCCAATACCTCCTTCTGCGTCGGGTGAAGGAGTTCTATTACTAGCGGATGGAAGCCGATTTACTGGTAAGTTGTTTGGAGCTCCTATTTGGGGAGAAGGTGAGTTAGTTTTCACTACAGGGATGACAGGTTATCAAGAATCATTAACAGATCCATCATTTGCCGGCCAGGTCTTGACATTTACATACCCCTTGATTGGAAATTACGGCATCCATCACGGTACATCGGAATCTGCAGGTGTATGGCCTAGAGGAGTTGTTGTTCGTCATGCAATGAAAGATCCAGATCATAGAGACTCTATCGCTAGTCTTAGTGATTTCTTAGCATTCCATAACGTTCCGGGGATTGAAGAAATCGACACTAGGGCAATAACTCGCAGGGTTAGAGAACACGGATGTGTTTTGTGTGTATTCGGCCCGATTGAGGATGAAGAATCTCTAAGTAAACACCTTGCAAAGTTGACCTCGCCTGAACTAGAAGACCTGGTTGACTTGGTTTCAATAAATGAACCAGTAATCATTAACGAAGGCGCAGTTGATAGGTTAGGTAGCCCACTGCCAAGAATTGCAGCGATAGATTGTGGGATAAAGTACAACATTTTACGAAGTCTTTGTTGTCAATTCGAGGTGGTCTGGTGCCCTCCACATACTTCCTTTGCTGAAGCACAGTCGTATGGTATTGTAGCATTATTTTGCTCAAACGGACCCGGCGACCCCGCACATCCAGGAAAGGCAACGATGGCTAGAAACACATTGTCTGAAGCTGTCAAAGCCAATATTCCAGTTATGGGTATTTGTTTAGGTCATCAATTGCTGGGATTAGCAAGTGGATTGCAAACTTACAAAATGCGTTATGGCCATAGAGGGGCGAATCAGCCCTGTGTGGATTTGGAAAGTGGAAGAGTTTGGATTACAAGCCAAAATCATGGATTTGCAGTAGCAGATCCTGATGCAGGAATGCTTGCAGCACACCCTTCAGGGGCATGTTCTCCAGTAGGTGAAAATTTACACGGCGAGAAGGCTAAGGTTAGGTTCGTTAATGCCAATGATAGAACTGTGGAAGGTCTTGACATAGTTGGCAAGTCAGTATTTACTGTACAATTCCATCCTGAAGCAGCCCCTGGCCCTCACGATGCATATCCTTTGTTTGAGAGATTCCGTAAGATGGTAGATTCACATTATGGGGGGAATCTCTGATGCCACGTCGAGAAGATTTGGAAACGATCCTCGTATTAGGTTCAGGTCCAATCAAGATTGGACAAGCAGCAGAATTCGATTTCTCCGGTTCCCAAGCAGTGCAGGCTCTACGTGAAGATGGCTACAAAGTAATCTTGGTAAATTCAAACCCAGCAACTATCCAAAATGATCCTGAAATGGCTGACAAGGTGTATATTGAACCATTGTTGCCTGATACGATCCGAAGGATTTTGGAAATAGAGCGCCCTGATGCTTTACTTGCAGGAATGGGTGGCCAAACCGCACTGAATATTGCTAGCGAATTAGCACATGCAGGAGTTTTAGATGAGTTAGGTGTTGAACTAATTGGGTCTGATTTAGATGCTATCGATAAAGCAGAAGATAGAGATTTATTCAATAAAGTATGCTTAGGAATTGATTTGCCAATCTCTGAAGCGATAGCTTGCAATTCAATGGATGAAGTTTTGGCAGCAGCAGATGAGATTGGTAGTTGGCCAATTCTCATTAGGCCAGCATTTACACTAGGAGGTCTAGGTGGTGGAACTGCATGGAATACAGGCGAGTTGGTTGAAATTGCAACTCTAGGATTGAGAAATAGCCGAATTGGCCAGGTTCTTATCGAAGAAAGTATTCTAGGTTGGCAAGAATATGAGTACGAAGTTATGCGTGATACTGCAGATAATGCAACCATTGTTTGTACTATGGAGAACATTGACCCGATGGGCGTCCATACTGGCGAATCAACTGTAGTGGCACCTGTCCAATCTTTATCAGACAGAGATCACATGCAGCTAAGAGATATGTCTCTATCTCTAATCCGTGAACTGAATATCAAAGGTGGATGTAATGTACAATTTGCGGTAAATCAGTCCACAGGTGAAGTTCGTGTCATTGAAGTCAATCCTCGTGTATCTAGGTCTTCAGCACTTGCCTCCAAAGCAACGGGCTATCCAATTGCTAGAATGGCTGCCAAAATAGCAGTAGGATATACTCTTGATGAATTGCCCAATCCAATAACAGGTGAAGGTACAACTGCGGCATTTGAGCCGACATTGGATTACTGTGTAGTGAAAATACCACGTTGGCCGTTTGACAAATTTAGAACAGCGGACAGGACACTTGGTACTTCGATGAAATCGACCGGTGAAGTAATGGCAATAGGTAGATGCTTCGAGGAAGCATTTCTCAAGGCTTGGGCGTCACTCGAGCAAGGTGCACCCCATCCACGTCCATTAACAAGAGCGGATGAGTCTGAAGGAGAAGGTATGGCGGAACGTGCTCTTGAGCAGTTACCAGATAATGTCCTTATCGATTGGTTAAGAATTGCCACAGATCGTAGAATGGGCGCAGTCATTGAAGCATTCCGTCGGGGATGGAGTATAGAGCGTGTACACGAAATCACTAGAATCACTAGATGGTTCTTATTTGGATTCCAAAGAATTGCTACAGTAGAGAATGAGATCGTTGCTAGAGGTTGTATTCCTCAAAGGCTTACTGCTGATGAACTTAGAAAGTGGAAAAGTTTCGGATTTTCTGATGGTCACATTGCTGATGCACTTTCAGGATTCCCTGCTACTGGTTTGAAGCACATCGCTGATGATAAAAATGAACAGGCTGTAATGAAAGTAAGACATTCCTACGCAGTACACCCTATTTTCAGGATGGTCGACTCTTGTGCTGCTGAATTTGCAGCAAAAACTCCCTATTACTATTCTACTTACGAGCCAAATGGAGAAAACGGAATAGATATCTTGCCTGATTTAGAAAATAGAGTAAAGCTCAGGCAAGTTGTAATTGGTTCAGGGCCAATAAGAATTGGTCAAGGAATTGAATTCGATTATGGCTGTGTTCATGCTGTAAAGGCGATTAGAGAGGCAGGCATGGATGCTGTATTGATGAATAATAATCCAGAAACAGTATCCACAGACTTCGATACATCTGATCGCTTATACTTCGAACCACTTACATTGGAATATGTAACTGAAGTACTATTAAGAGAAAAAGCACACGGAATTCTACTACAATTTGGCGGACAAACCGCAATCAATCTAGCACTTCCTCTAGAACAACGATTGCCGGTATTAGAGATGGAATTAGAAATCCTAGGAACTAAATGTGACGCTATAGATGAGGCAAGTGACCGTGAGCGCTTCGAAGAATTTGCTGAAAGAATTGGCCTCCAGATGCCAAGGGGGGCAACCGGTACAAGTGCTGATGACGTTCGAGAAGCAGTTTCGAAGATAGGTTTCCCTGTTCTTATCCGGCCATCATATGTTTTAGGCGGTAGAGGGATGGAGATACTTGCCAATCAAAAGCAATTAGAAGCATATCTCTCAGAAGCATACCTTGCTCCTGATAAACCACTATTGGTAGACGAATATCTAGGCCATGCAATCGAATTAGATGTTGATGCAGCATCTGATGGCAAGCAAGTTCTAATCGGAGCAGTTATGGAACATCTTGAAGAAGCTGGAATTCATTCTGGAGACTCTACATGTTTCATCCCAACCCAAAACATCAGTGATGAAATGCTTGAGAGGGTTAGGGAACAGACCAAGAAAATAGGAATTGGGCTAAATATACACGGTTGTTTTAACATTCAATTTGCTATACAGGATGATGATTTGTATTGTTTAGAAGTAAATCCAAGAAGTAGTAGAACAGTTCCATTCGTAGCCAAAGCTACAGGTGTTCCAATGGCAAGAATAGCTGCAAGGGTCACCCTTGGGATAGATTTAGCAGATCAAGAAATTCCAGAAGCAACATCTGGCCATGTTGCTGTTAAAGCACCTGTATTCCCATTCATCAAACTGCAAGGATTAGATCCCGCACCTGGGCCTGAGATGAAGTCTACGGGAGAAGTATATGGTTCAGATACACGTGCTGATGTCGCATATCTCAAGGCAAGACTGGCGACAGAAATACCAGTGGCAAAGGAAGGTGGTGCTTATCTTACTGTAAGGGATGAAGATAAGGAGGCACTAATTCCAGTCGCTCAAGAATTACAAGATATGGGCTTCACGATTTATGCTACGCCTGGCACTGCAGACGTGATTAGAAGTAATGGTGTCGAGGTGCAAACTGTCTATAGAATAAATGATAGGAAGCACCCGGATGCTCTTGATTTGATGAGGAAAGGACAAGTTTCTTTCATCGTAAATGTGCCTACAATCTCTGGTGGGGCTGTTAGAGATGGAAACATGATGCGAAGACTTGCAGTCGAGATGAATATACCATTTGTTACAACAATGTCTGGAGCCATTATGGAAGTCTCTGCGATTAAAGCAAACCGTGAGGTTGACTTGGTTCCTATGAGGTTGAAGGTCAATTACTAATCAGCATGCATCGTATGCTTCGATTATGTATTGTGTAAGTGGACTGGTCCAAGCAAGGTCGCTAATGCCATCCTTTCCTTCTGCATCATATACTCTTACAACATCTTGGACACGTACATTGCCATCACTTGACCTTGCTAGAATTGTCTTTGGCTTCGGAACTTTACCCGTTCCGTGTGGATCATAAATTGTGTCTAATGCTTCAGCCAAGAACCAGTCTGCTTTGTCTGCAGGATCTCCTTCGAAGGTCTTTTTTGGCCTCTTGGCTCCAAACAAACCCCCGGCTTTCTTCTTCGGAGTAGTTGCATTAGACTTTTTCTTAGCAGTGGAAGCAGTTGTTGATTTCTTAGCAGACGATTTATTCTCAGTCTTTTCTTTAGTGGCGGCACTGCGACCTTCAAATTCAGATTCTAATTGCTTGCGGATTTCTTTTTCCAACTTCTTTCTAATTTCTTTTTCATCAACAGATTTGTTATCTTTTTTGATGTTCTCAATTACAGTAAGATAGTGCGATGCTACCTGAATAAGTGCGGTTTCCATACTCGCTTCTAATTGCATTGAAACAACATCACCAGAGGAATCTCTCCATTTTCTCCATTGCAGCATTGTATTTGCATGGATATCAGATCCGCACTTTGGACAAAATGACCTTTTTGGCGGCTTTAGAACTGGGATTGAACGCATCGCTTCAGGGTCGATTCCTTCATGTTCACCACTTGATACATCGTGAATGTGTGTACTAGCTTCCATTCCAAGGTCCATCGCATCTCTAAACATGCCCTCTTTCAAGTCCAGGTCTCCGGATTGAACCAGAACCCATCCATCGGTTCCTCTGACTGTAGCACGTACAGCAGCAGCAGCTGCTTCGGATTCACCGAATTTATAATTCTTGAATGCACTATCTGTTTCGATACTCGCATCTCCTTCGGCCAATGCCTCGGCAATACTGTCTTCATCACCATCTGCAGGTGCTGCAATTCCAAGTAAAATTGGATTTGCACCTTCTTCGACCTTAGCAATCATATCGAATTTTTCTGCCATAGAGAGGTCATCACGTGTGCGAATGACATCTTTCAATTGGTTCAAATCATGTCCTGTCGCAGTGATTGGACCGCGTACTGTAAGGTCGTTACCACACGAAAGACAGAACTTTGCAGCGGGTTCTACGCTAGCCTCACAAGTGGGACAGTATACCCCCGACATGGTATGCCAGCAACTGTTGATACCTTTCAATCGAACGGTGGAGATACTTCGTATCTGGTAAATTTGAATCACTTATGGGTCAGCCGAGTAAAGAAAGTACTCGGTTTCTATCCAATTCCGCCAGGATTGGAGCTAATCTAGGACCTTTTTCAGTGCCAAGTATCGCAAGATATAGGTTTCTGTAACCCTGTTTCGGACTTATTTCATCACTTCTGAAACCTGAGGATATGGCTTCACTGATTCCTTCGGAATTCCATGGGCAATCAGAAAGTGATGATTTTAGATTCTTCGAGATATCTAGGTCTAAACCAGTATGTGGCTCATTACGAACTTTAATCCGTAATTCTTCAGGGAAGTGAGGTCCATTTATCCAGGTCCTCATTCTTTGCAACTTACCAGAAAGATTTGCTCCACTCGATTCTATTATCTCCTCATCACTCTTCACTTGTGCAAGCATTGCGAGGTGCCTAAATGAAACATTAGATTCAGTTAAGTTGCCGATTTTACTCATCCTGAGTGCTCCTTCTGCGTCTTCAAGTGCGACTCTTTGTCTTCTTGATAGACTATCATCTTTCATTTCAGATTCTATGTCTCTGGAAATCAATCTCTCGAATTCATCGGCTAGTTCAACTAGAGACATTCCCGCATCAAATGTGATTGCTTTTTTCGGCTTAGTAGATGCAATAAGGTACCTCAATATTTCGGGAGGAACCAAGTCAAGGGCTTCCAATGGTCCGATTGTATTTCCTGTTGAAGAAGACATTGCACCTTGCCCTTTCAATGAAATCCACTCGTAGACCAAAGGATGAGGAGGGTTGTCATCAAATAGTAATGATATTTCTTTTCCAGTTGAGTATGATCCGCCTGCAGCCCCGTGATCTTTACCAAACGGCTCGCAAGTTATCCCAATCCATCCCCATCTAGCAGGCCAATCAATTCTCCAAGGTAGTTTACCTTCAGCTTTATTCAAATCAGACTTTCCCGGAATTCCATCTTGCTCCCAATGGACATATGGCCATTCAAATCCAGTCACGGTAACTCCGTCGAGGCTACCATTGTGACCATATGGATTGAAAGGAAACCAACTGGGTGCAAGTTCGCGACCACTTACTCTCTCTATTATCTCCCTGATTTCTGTTGCTTTTTCACAAGCTATTTTCGATCTTAAAGCAAATTCACCATTTGCATATGATGTATAATTGTCAATTATTCTTGGCCTGACATCTATCTGTTCTAGAGCAGATAAGAATGGTTCTAAGAAGTGCTGTGCATAATTCCTACCGTCATTTCCTGGCTTGCCATTTTCGTCAGGTGCAGGTATAGTTGCTAGTGCGCATCCGATGTACTTCTCGTATTCATCAGAGAGAAATGGATACACTTTTCGCAATGGGTCTGCAGAGTCAACAATGAAAACAAATTCTGCATCCATGCCCGCATTTAAGCAAGCCTTTGTTACCATGTCACCAGTCAAGATTTCTCTTAGATGGCCGATGTGAAATTCACCGCTAGGCGTGATCCCTGAAGCAATTATGTGTTTGTCACCGCGATGAGCCAATGTCTGCGCAGCAAAATCCGCCCAATGCAAGATAACACCTCAAACAACAGCGGCTCTAATGATTCCTCTTAGAGGGACTTCATCAACCTCGTTCCTGGCGGTCTTGTTGACCAAAACCATGCACAGAGCAACTTCTGCACCTGCTTCGCGCATTGATTCTATTGTCCTGGACATAGTTACCCCGGTGGATAATACGTCATCTACAATAGCAACTCTCTTTCCAGCAACTTGGCCATATTTGTTTGACAGGGAGCCTTTTCCTGGGCCTCCGTCTACATTTCTGTGAATGGCAACTTCACATCCTAGTTGGCTTGCAACCTCATTTGCAAACAGAACTCCATTTATTGAAACTCCTACAATGGTGTCGATACTATCTCCACATTCTTCCGCTGCAACATCCGCCATTATTGCACCGATAGCAGCAATTCTTTGTGGCCTTACTCCAATTGTTCTCCAACCTATTTGGACATCTTGTGGCTTGTCATTGTTGGAACTATCTGCAATAAGCCATGAAATTGTATCTTGTGATAGTGATAATTCATCAGCTATTTGCTGCGAATTAAGCCCTTCTTTACGCAAATTAGAGACCATGTCACGTAATTGTTCTATGCTCATACCCTGCTCCATATTTCATTACGGGTAGCCTATCAGACATCAAACCATCGTTGGTCATGAACCAAAAGTTGCGGAAACCCTCAAATGGGGCGGGCTCGGGGAGGGAACCAATGTCAGACTTCGAGTACGAGTCTTTGCTTGACCGCGCAAGGTCAAATATTCCAGAAGATATCTCCAACAGAGCACGTTGGACACTTCCTGATCCTCAAATTATGATTGAGGGTTCAAACACTATTTTCCGTAATTTCGCTGAAGTTGTTAATCATATGGATAGAGATGACAACCATGTTTACCAATTCATGCTAAACGAGTTGGGTACTGCAGGTTCAAGAGATGGACCTCGAGCAAGATTCAAGGGTAGGATTCCTCCTAAGCGTTTGAAAAAGGCAATTGTGAATTACGTGAATACATACATCAAGTGTGTACAATGCAACGCTCCTGATACCCATTTCATCAAGGAAGGTCGTACAACATTGCTAAAATGTCAAGCATGTGGTGCAACACGTCCTGTAAAGCTCTAATCTAAGTAAGTCGTGACTTCTTCATGACTTGGCTTTGATACATTGGGAGTAGAGATTGGATATCCTGCTCGAATAAAACCTATAATCTCCTCATTTTGCTTATTTATCCCAAGTTTCTGATAAGTTTCAGAATCTCTTGTTACAGATCCTGTTGACCACAAAGAACCCACTCCGTTTGCCCAAAATGATAGTACCATATTGTGTAACGCACACACGGTTGCAGCATAGTCTTCTCTTTCTCTGAATGAATCATCAGGACTTAGTTTTGATGTAATTGCGAAAAGAACAGGAGCGTTTTGTATTTTTGAAACAGCCCTTTCGACATCTGCTTCGACATTGCTAGATCCCTTTTTTTCGGATTTTATTCTTGCCAACTTCGTAATTAGTGGTATTAGTGATTCTCTAGTACTTTTTCCAATTGAATAGAATCTCCAAGGGTGAGTGTGTTTATGGCATGGAGCACAGGATGCTGCTTTGAGCGCCTGCGTCACTATCGTTTCGGGAACTTCCTTGTCCAAGAATCGGTAAATAGTCCTTCTAGAAAGAATATTTTCTTGGGGCGAAGTCATTTGAAGACACCTAGATTTTCTCAATTTTTGCAGCTAAAATAAAGTCTGCTTCTGCTAATCCATCAATTTTGTGAGTCCATATTGAAACCTTGACTTTACCCCAGGATAAATGGAAATCAGCATGATGGTTTTCTTGTTCACAGATTTCTCCTGCAGAGTTGACAAAATCAAGCGCAGTTGCAAAGTCATCAAACAAGAACTCTCTTTCCAAGTGATGTTCTTCTACCAATTTCCACTGGTCATTAAGTTGAACTAGAAGAGGCTTTATTTGTTGCAAATTCATTGCAGGAACCTCGCCATTGCATGGCAAACATTTCTTTTCTTCTAATGACATAGATTCATCCCCAAAGGTGTGAATCGTCATTACCTTTGGTCTTCTTCTCGACCTTTTCATGCAGGTTAGCTCTTCTTTTCTGATCTGCTCTTTCGAATTCCAATAATTCCTTGTCATCTATGTAAGCAGGACGAGTATGAGCGATTAAATCAATACGAACGATAACATCACGGGCGATGTAAGAGTGGTCGCCGTTTGCTGTGAGTATCTCAAGTGAAGACTTACCTGACGATAGTAGTCTTCCGCGAACCCAAGTTTCATCTCCATCCTTTAATGCTCGTGCATCAAGTTGAACTTCGACTAAGTCGTCCTTTCTCAATCCATGTCGTCTTTCCATTAAATCGCCAGTATGGATACTTTGTAGATCATTGATTTTTGGAGATCCTAGATCTTCCCACATGCTCTTTGCCCATTTCGGTAGGTCCGACATGATTTGCTGTCGGGTTCCTCCTTCTAAGCCCTGACGCATACAAAATCTACCTACGGATTGAAAAATAGGAGTCGACCCCCTTGACTTGGAGGCATCCTTGTGAAGGTAGTATGGAGAGATTTAGTTACCGTACTAACAGAGGAGGAAGTTCTCGACAAAGGATTTAGTCGCGCTAAAAAATCAGCAGACAGAGTGGATGACCCTGTCAAAGTTTTCCGAGTTCGTAAACAATTGAGTAGGATGGTCCAAACAGCTGCAGATGTAATGTCGCAATATTTGGAGGACACCGAACGCTCTTGGCCTAGTTTAGACCAAATGCCAATCTTCGATAAAGCGATGGTCGAAGCCTGTGTGGGTTGTGACAATTACAGGCATCATCTTTCCATGTTGGGTTGGGGTTCTAAGCAAATGAGGAAAATTGCTAAGCAAAACTCAGACAAAATAATTCGAACTGCTAGGTTTGAGGTTATGCATGCTGCAAGAAAGGAAGCATACGGTCGTATTTCCAGTATTATGAGGAGAGTAGGCTCATCCTTAGATTGGTTACATGAAACTAGAATGATTCTCAGAGAGTTACCAGTCATTGACCAACTTTGTCCAACCATCGTTGTTTGCGGTGCTCCTAATGTTGGAAAAAGCGCATTCATTTCATCACTTTCTAGTGGTAATATGGAAGTTAATCACTACCCCTTCACAACAAAACAACTCCACGTCGGACATTTCAAGCACCGAAGAGTTCCTCACCAGATGGTGGATACTCCTGGTTTGTTAGACAGGCCGATGGATGATAGAAATGCAATCGAGATGCAGGCTATTGCAGCGGTTGAACACGTTGGAAGTTTGTGTATCTTCTTGATGGACATCTCTGAGCAGTGTGGCACTAGTGTGGAAGATCAAAATAATTTATTGGATGAAGTAAAATCTCTTCTTCCCGAAATTGATATGATTGTTGTTGTATCGAAAGCAGATTTGATGGAGCCAAGGCCAGAAAATTGGGATGAAGTCAAGCAATTCGAAACAGATTGGGATGGCGAAGGAGAACCACCTTTACCCGTTCTAATCGATGAGGAGGGTTGTGTGACAATTTCTTCATTGGATGATGTTGGAGTTACTGCTCTAAGGCTAGAGATAGTTAGGCGTTGTAAAGCAAATATGTCTAATGATCCACTCAGGTTACCAGATGGTTGGCATCGGCAAAGTTAACCGAATATTCCAACCGAGCTTAGGAGTATTGGTACAAAGAAAATTCCAACAAATATGAAGAACATTATTCTCATCATTTTGTCATTTTTCTCTCGCTTTTCTAATGCACTAGCACAATCTGGGTTTTTGCAGATTCTAGGATCAGACTTGACATCGATATTTACTCCACATATTCTACAGTGATTGTGGGCACCAATATGCGAAGAAATCTTTGAACGTGTATTGTTTATTTTCTTGCTAACTTTATCTTTGATTGCCTTTGCATCTACCATTTTATCAATCCACCTTGACTAAAGTTCCAACGAATGGTCTGCCTTCAAGAGCATCCTCGATTCTGCTCAAATCTCTACCATCTAATACAGCCAGCCTGATGCTTGCATCCATCGCCCATTTTACTGCTACGGGATCAACTGCGGCTGATTCTCCGGGACTCAATGGTTCGGTTCCAGTGATATTTGCTAATTCTGCAAGTGTCAACTCATCAATCGGCTGGGCATCTGGATTTGTTTTTGGATCTGAATCATGGATGTGACTAACATTAGTTGCAATTACGCAGTGTGGCGCTCCGCAATCTCTCGCTAATGATACTGCTACTGCATCTGTAGTATGGCCAGGAGTTGTGCCTCCCATTATCACAATATTGTGTGAATCAAATAATTCACAACCCTGGTTGGTACTAATTGGGATAATTGGAGCCACATTACATCCTATTTCGAGTAAACTTTGCTGCAAAATTGTAGCGTTTAATCTTGTAGCTGCAATGCCGACAGTGTCTAGTCTATAGGAGTCTGAAAAAGATTCTTTCGCTAGATTAATACCTTCTCTAGCAGGAAGTCCTCCACCAACAACAATTCCTAATTTGCGACCATTACCTTCGAAATGCACTGCCATCTGCCTTAGTTGGCCAAACCAAATTGCTCGTTGTTCTGCTTCTTCAGGTCTTAGAAGCGAGCCCCCTAGGGCAACAATATGGGTCGGCATCGATAGTGCGTGAAAGTCGACCATTCAT
The DNA here is from genome assembly GCA_964012565.1 of uncultured euryarchaeote. Taxonomy (GTDB): domain Archaea; phylum Thermoplasmatota; class Poseidoniia; order Poseidoniales; family Poseidoniaceae; genus MGIIa-K1. The sequence goes on from CAXGTB010000002.1 coordinate 16,753, forward strand.
GATGCTTACTTCTCAGAAGGCTTGAAAGTCCTCGCCTCAGCCCTTAGGGCTGGGGGAGACCTGTATGAGTGATGATCCAGAACAGGCTACCCGTAGACTGAAACTCAAACTTGCCCTTGAAGACCTGAGGGAAATGAAGGGTTTTGGGACAGAATTAGTTACTGTAATCATTCCTCCAGACAGACAGGTTTCTGATGCTCGCCAAATGCTCCAAAACGAGCACGGGCAGGCTGCTAACATAAAATCAAAGTCTACCAAAAAGAATGTTCAGGCGGCTATTGAATCTGCTATTTCTTGTCTTTCCAAGTACAGGGATGCTGGAGAAAGAGGAATCGCACTGTTCACTGGTTCAATTATTGTTGGAAACAATAAAAATCGACATATTACAGTTGTAATTGACGATCTACCTCAACCCTTGCTTTCATTCCGATATCGTTGTGATTCAAGGTTTGAGTTAACTCAACTTGAAGATATGCTTGTCGATAAGAAATCATATGGATTGTTTGTTATCGATAGAGCCGAAGCAGCCTATGGGATTGCAAGTGGTAAGCGTATTCACGTTCAAGAATTTCTTGTATCGAATATTATGGGTAAGCACCGACAAGGTGGTCAATCAGCGCAACGTTTCGAGAGGCTAATTGAGGAAGCAGCTCACAACTTCTTCAAGCGTGCAACAGAGCATGCTTGTTCGTATTGGCTGCCTGAATTGGAAAACATCCAAGCGATAATTATTGGGGGCCCAGGTGCTACAAAAGACTTCGTTGTAAAGAATGACTACTTCCACCACGAGATTACCAAGAAGATTGCTAAAACAACCTTTGATGTTGGTTACTCTAACGAAAGTGGAGTTAGAGAATTGGTTGACAATGCTGGAGGATTGATGGGTGAAATTGAACTCGATGCAGAAAGGAAGGTTGTAACAGAATTCCTTGAAGAACTTGTCAAAGCAAATCCCAAAGCAACTTATGGTGAGCGGATGATTCGTCAAGCATTGCAACAAGGTGCTGTTGCAAAACTTCTGATTAGTGAAGGTATGCGCAAGAATGTAGTGGACATCGAGTGTAAATCTTGCGGGAACCAATGGACAGTAAGTATTGGGAGAATGGATGCATTACCTGCTTGCCCTAAATGTAAGGCAGATGGTGATGATTTGAATGAGCTAAGTTCAGTATCTTTGATTGATGAATTCTCATCGCTAGCAGCAAAAGGCCGCTCTGAAGTAAAATTCATTTCTACAGACACTGAAGAAGGTGCTCAATTGGATTCCGGATTTGGTGGACTCGCAGCGGTTCTTCGATATCCAATAATGTGAGGCTTGACAATGTATATTCTTAGACAGATTGTCGAACCATGCTTAGAGTTGGCACTTGCTGACATTGGGGTTTCTGGTGACTTTTGGAGAAACGCTCTTGGTACAAGTAGAGAGAAGTCCCAAGGAGATCTATCTCTACCCTGCTTTCCTTTTGCTAAACAATTAGGCAGGAACCCTGTTGAGATAGCTCAACAATTGGCTGATTCAATTTCGGGGGAATTCAATGTTAGTGCAACTGGTGGTTATCTCAATTTCAGTGCAAAGTCAGATTGGCTATCGAAGAGTGTGATGAACTTAGAGCCTCCAATTGTGGAAAAAGAAGTATTGATAGAACATACAAGTGCAAATCCAAACGGACCTTTCCACGTAGGAAGAGCAAGAAATGCGATACTAGGCGATACACTTGTTCGCCTAAATCGATTGTATGGGAATAATGTGCGAGCGGAATACTATGTTGATGATATGGGGAAACAGGTTGGTGTTCTTGCATGGGCACTTGAAAATCTGTCAAAGGCCCAAGTCGATGAAATCCTAGGTGACGAGGATAGCGTAAATCCTCGCTGGGAAGGGAAAAAGGATCATGAAACAGTTCGTTGGTATCAAGCAGCACAAAACTTGCGCTCCCAAGATGGATCAGAAGATATTGAAGCGGCAATTAGTAAATTAGTCCACGCCTCAGAACATGGTGATGATTCTGTTCTAGCTCAATTCGAAGAAGCATACAAACCAGTTCTTGATGGAATGTTAGAGACATTGTCTCGTTTGGGTATTGAGTTTGATACATTCACTAAGGAATCCAAATTTGTTGTAGATGGTTCTGTTTCAGCACTTATGGAGCGTTTGGAAAGCCTGGATATTCATGAGGTGGCAGAGAATGGAGCCCACTATCTTGATCTCGGTCAAAGAGGCCTAAAAGGTAAAACCGATTTCTTCTATAGAAGAGGCGATGGCTCTTCTCTGTATGCCACGAGAGATATAGCATATCATATGTGGAAATGGCAGCAATGCGACAATCTAGTCAACATACTTGGTGAAGATCACAAGTTACAAGCTAAGCAAGTAGGTATGACCTTGACTGAGTTAGGTCAAAAAACACCAGATGTGATGTTTTACGCTTTCATCAAATTACCAGAAGGAAAGATGAGCACAAGGAAAGGAAATGTAGTTTTCATGGATGATCTTCTAGAGGAGGCCAAGGCACATGCGGCGTCCGTAGTAAGGGAACTGCGTGGTGATCTTGATGAAGAAGAAGTTAACAAAATTTCAGAAGCGGTTGGGGTTTCTGCTGTTAGATTCAATATTGTGAAGGTAAGCCCTGACAAAGGTTTCACTTTCAGATGGGAAGATGCCCTATCTTTCGAAGGAGAAAGCGCTCCTTTCGTAATGTACTCTCATACAAGAGCATGTTCGATTGCTCGTAAGGTAGGTCGCGGACCTTCCAATGATTCCACAGGGGACGTACCTCCTGCAATGCACGAACTTTTGCGCAGTATGGCTTGTTATTATGATAAATTGTCTCAGTCTGTTAACGAGAACAAGCCTCACGTCTTTGCATTGTTCATGCTGGAACTAGCTACTGCTTACAACTCATTTTATCGTGATTGTCACGTAATCAAAGACGGGGTCGTAAGCGAGTTCAACTATTCTGTGAGCGAGAAGGCTAGACAATTACTCCGTGATGGTATGTCTGCAGTAGGCATTATTCCTCTGGAATCGATGTGAATGGACTATCTGGAGTTCTTCCGGCAGACTCTATTTCTGCTCCTATTGTCCTTAATTCATTCAATGCTTCTTCAATAGATTCAGTTTGTTTCAGGAATCTAGTTGGAGGCCAGCCTAGATCGATCTTACCTGGTTCATGGGTTGATTCTTCTATCCATGCTTCACATGCATTACCTGTGCACATTGCAGAGTAAGATTCCAAATCCATCCAAAATGTTCTACGTTTACAAACAGGACAGTCTCTACAATGCATTGTTGACAAAACAGTCATCCCACTTTCTCCGACTAAGTCAACTTCCCAGATTACTAAATCTGATCGAGTTAATGACATTTGGTCGGATTTCTTTAGGAATGTTCTAAGAACCTTCCAGGCAACTTCTTCTGAAGAAAAAACACCCAGTCCAATGGCGCCACCTCCCTCCTCAGTAACAGAGGGTACGAAGACTCTAGATGGTGCTGCCATGAAAGTGCTAGAGGAAGGGGGCCCTTCAATCCCTCGTCCATTCATGCTCGACTACGGCCAAACCTCCAGGGTGTGGAAATGGGGCATCTGGCTTTTCAATTCGTATTGATATCGATCCAACTATTGGGTTTTGTGAGATGTTGCTTACAAGTTTGCTGCATAATGTTTCCATAAGATTTACTGGCTGTGAATTGACAATCTCGGAATCCACTGCTTCCTGCAAATCTGCATAGTTTAGAGTTTGAACAATATCGTCATCCATTACATCATTGGCTAATGTAACCCATATCGATACAATGAATGGTTGTGATTGGTCTTTCTCGTAATCAAAAACCCCATGCTTTGCCATTACTTCATAAGATTCGAGTCCAACTCTTGTGGTCATAAGATCACTCTTCTCTTTCATGTACCCAAATAAGATGATATCCGAATTGGGTTTTAATGGGTGAAGATACGGTTTTTAGAGGTATATTCCAAACAGCTTCCTCAAATTCTCTAACCATCTGTCCTTTTCTAAACCAACCCAAATCTCCACCTCTCTGACTGGAGGGGCAATCGGACTTCTTACGAGCAGTCTTTTGAAAATCTTTCAATTTTGTTATGTTTGAAGCAAGTTGAGTTGCTTCACCTTTACTCTTAACTAAAATGTGGCTTGCATGTGCGCTTGGATTTACCATTTTACTCCCTCATTCATCTATGTTGTATGCCAAGAATTTGATGTAATTCCCATATATTGTTGCAGAAATACCTAGGCTTTCTTCATTAAATCGATCCATAGTATCGGCATATGTATGATATTCCCATGACCCACTACCGTAACAAACAGCAGCTCTTCCTATTACATTTCCATCATCGAGTTGGTAGACGAAGGGGCAATGGTCGGAATTGCAAGGCATACCATTTGGTTCCCCAAGTCCTCCATCATATAATCCGAGATTGATCACATACTTCTTAGCCATCTCAGGGTTTTCTTCCTTGTATTTCTCAGCTAGTGCTTCAATATGCTCATAATCATCTGGGTGATTTGTGAAAAGGGTCACAGAGTTGCCACGTTCTTCTAGATCAATATCGACGTGGTTCATGTCTAGATTGATGTATAGGCGTAAGTTTTCAGCCAAGGCTTGATTCTTGTCAGCAACATATGCTGTTGAACCCCATAGCCCCTCTTCTTCACCTCCCCAAGTGCAAAATCTGACAGTTCTGTCAGGTTCTCCATGTTCGGAGACATATTCTGAAAACATAGTTGCCATTTCAAGAACTGTAGCGGTTCCAGATGTATCATCTACAGCACCTGGTGCATGGTATACTGTATCATGATGGGCGCCTACGATTAACAATTCATCGCTCTTGCCATAATACGTGCCACATGGTACTCTTACCATCATTTCTTCATCATTGGTTACGTCCATAATCATCTCTAGCCTTCCACTAGCATTGATTACAACCGATTCAAGAATTTCACCAGCATCTTTGCTGACTGCTATGAATGCTAATTCTGATGGTACGCTACCTCCATTTGCTTCAACGATTGCACTGTGGCTAGTTCCTTTGAAAATTGGTACACAATCATTGCCTTCGATTTTACCACAATTGTAGTTCTTATTTGCCCTAATTATGGACTGTAGGTCATATTCTATAGCCTTGACCATTATGTCGGTATTACTCGGAACTGAACCTCCTCCGACGATATAGCCAACATTGCCACTAGCTAATTGCCAAAGTGAATCATCTGAGCCATCTCCAAGGTGTATTACTTCGGTATCTTGGTTGAATTCAATATTAGATTCGCCAGAGAATCCTTGAATGACGTAATCCATTCTGTGATTTAGAGTGATTATTTGGCGATCAATGTCGGTGGCAGAGCAAGGAATAATCCCGAAACTGCCTGATGATCCCGGAATACAAACTCTAAGACTTGGTTCGCTATTCACACTGTGCATGGGTACATCGTAAGTATCCAAAGTCGACTGGTAACCTAACTCTTCAAACAAGTCATTGATGTATTCTGCTGTGGCTTGCTCTTCTACTGTGCCACTCATTCTTCCTTTCCATTCTGGATGGCCAAGTGCGAGTAAGTCTTCTGCGTATCTCAAGGTTCGTTCTTGATCATAATCAAGAGATGCTCCGTAATCAACAGGCTCCTCGTCGAGGTAGAAATAAAGGAAAGTCGATGAAAGAAATAAGGCTACTAGTAGAATCGCAAGGAAAGTAGAATTTTGAAAAAATGAAAGGGCTGAACGTCTGTTGTCCGCTTCAATCCACTCGTCGGCAATTTCTGCTGAAATTACCTCACCATCAATCATCTATTTCCTCTCCAGTCCAACGCTTGGTGAGTTCGTTATCTCTACCTAGGTGGTCAAGGATGCGTGCAACTATGAAGTCAATTAAGTCATCCATAGATTGTGGTAAGTTGTAGAACCCTGGAGATGCAGGGATTATTGTAGCTCCCCACCCAGATATTTTTGCCATATTTTCGAGGTGTATTGTAGCATATGGTGCTTCTCTTGGTACTAGGATCAAGTTTCTTCTTTCCTTCATTGCAACTATTGCTGAGCGTGTTGCAAGGTTGTCGCCGATTCCGGCTGCAAGTTTACCGAGAGTTGTACCGCTGCACGGACAAATAACCACAGCATCAATGGCTGCAGAACCAGATGCTGACTTTGCAGCAATGTCTTCATTATTTTCTAGAATGGCCCCTGTCTTCTTTGCAAGTTCTTCAGGGGTTAAACCATCACATTCGTGAGCCATAGTGATCCTTCCAGAATCAGTTACAACCAATCTGACATCCGTACCTAGTATTTCGGCTAAGCGTACGCCGTAAATGGACCCTGAGGCGCCAGAAATCACAAGAACAATCTCGCCCATTACCCACCTGTCGTATGGAACTATGTATCAAGTTATGTTAATGGCTGTGAGTAATACCTTTTCCAATACAATTACTGCTTTTGCAAAAGAGTCTGGGTCTATAGACCAGCCTATTCTGAGCCATTCTTCAAGTCCAGAATCAAACATACAACCAGGTACTGCTAACAATCCATGTGATTTACCAATAGTGTCGATCATTTCCATCGTATCTACGCCGGGTACTCTGAAAGCACCGAATACTCCGTACGGTGGTGGAATCCATTCAATGCCCACTCGAGTGAGCATTTCCTGTAGCAATGGCAGATTCTTTTCTCGATAGTATTCAATTAGTTCAACTGGCTCATGCAATCTGTCTTTTATTTGTTCAGCAATACGAATTACTGGGGATGACATAATTCCTGCCATATTGTGGAATGTGTTCTCTGCATTCGCAATAATGTCCTTACTTGCAATCATCCAACCATATCTTATTTCACCTAAGCCATGGATTTTTGTTAAGGATGAAATCGTGACGCAATTATCTCCTTCTCTAAAAAATGGAATCCAATTACGGTCAGCTCCAGCGTATACTTCATCGCTAATTATTCTCACATCGTTATCTTTGCATGTTTGAATTAACCATTCACGATCAGATTCCGTATATGACCAACCAACCGGGTTCAATTGAGGACAAACCATCAGCAAATCTACCTGTGAGATTACTGCTAACCATTCTTCTCTATCTATCTCCCACGCTGCATTAGTAGGTTTTCTGCGAACGATAATTGTCTCTAGTCCGAGAATTCTGGCAGTTTGGCTTAATGGGCCATATGAAGGCATTTCAACCGCAACCTTTCCTCCTCTGGATGCTGCTGAAATAGCTATGCTAATCGCCTGGGTTGCGCCATGGGTCAAATGGACATTTTCTACCGCTACATCATACATTTCACTGACGAGTTTTCTATCATCTATTCCCGGACCTCTATGATTCTTCCAAATGTTGTCGATACTATCCAACTCCCAAGGGAATTGTAGGCCTGAGAAAGAGAGATTGTGAGGTCTCATTTCTTTCAATCTAGGGATATACCACTTCAGGTACGAAACTGGAGGTATTTGTTCTCCTTTAGCAGGTCCACCCTCAACTGGATGATGCTCTCCCATGGCGTTGTGATGGATAGGCACTTAATGAAGAATTCACTCTCTGTATAATTGTCTTCCAAGAACGGATGAGTTCTCCATTAAAGAATCTAAAATCTCATTCCTTTCCAATTTAATGCCAAGTGCTGCTAAGCTTGTTGTAGTATCTTGGCCTAAGCCGCATCCACTTACCATTTCCACCCTGCCAGCAGGTGTGTTGTAGTTTATTGTCAAACCGTGTCTACTAGTCCAACGTAAGAAGGATAGTCCGATCGAACATATTTTGTTATGACCAATCCAGACTCCTTGCATTCTTTCATCTCTTGTAGCAGTTATTCCATTGTCAGATAGGGACTTTATGACCCATTCCTCTAGGATCGAGATAATCGCCTTAACGTTTGATTCGCCATCTAAATCCCACTTGAATATAGGGTAGATTACAAGTTGGCCAGGGCCATGCCAAGTTAGGCCTCCTCCTCTGTCAACAGGCGAGGTTTGATAATCTCCTGGAGGCTTTATGCCGTCATTTCTTGCTCTTGGTCCAACAGTTACTATCTCATCGTGTTCACAAATTAGTAAAGTGTCGATAATCTCATCATCAATTCTCTTTGCCTGCATTATTCGCATTAAATCATCAGCCTCAGAATGGCTAATATTTCCAATGTTATTGACAATAAATTGTCGCATTAAAATCCCTCAGAATTTACCACTGCTTCCAAAACCGCCTTTCCCTCTCTCGGTTTTAGATAAATCTTCGAAACGAACTTCCCTGTAAGTTGTTTTTGGCACCGGGGCAATAAGCATCTGAGCTATTCTTTCACCTTTTTTCAGTTCGATTACATCGCCTTCTCCAATCCATGTTGCTAGTACCATCAATTCTCCTCTATAATCAGAATCAATCGTTCCAACTCCATTTGGCATAATCATTCCCTTTGCTCCCAGGGAAGATCTTGAGCGAATTTGTCCCTCCCATCCTTCCGGTATAGCTACTGCTATTCCAGTTCTTATTTTGGTAGATGAGCCCTTTCCTACAATAGTGTCTTCAAGTGCTCTAAGGTCCCATCCTGCTGCAGAATTACTGCCTTGTGTTGGCTCCGAAGCATCAGGGTCAAGTTTTGCAAAAAGTACTTCCACATTCTGCCGCATATTTGCCTCCAAGGGAAAGGGGCTATCAAGGGCTTTGGTCGATTAGTTGTTTCTTTTTGTGTAAATTTGTTGTTTTTTGGGAATGATATATATCAATATTCGCGGTATCCAGTCTAACCCCCTGAATAGATATTTTTCTGCCAGAATTCCACTTGAAATGCACCTATCTGTTAGAACACATTATAGGCTCGTTAGTACGGCCAATGAATTCCACCGCGAGCGAATAACGGGAGGTAGACAAGATGACGCCAGAATCACAAGAACAAGACGGCTTTGACCTAGACCTATCTTCAGAGTTCGTAGAACCTATGCTCAAAGAATCCCTAGACCGTTTCGTTCTATTTCCTATAGAACATGCAGAGGTCTGGGAGATGTACAAGATGCATGCCGCATCTTTCTGGACTGCAGAGGAAATAGACCTTGCAGAAGATGCAAAAGATTGGGCCACACTTTCTTCTGATGAACAGCACTTTTTGAAGCACGTTCTAGCATTCTTTGCCGCATCTGATGGTATTGTCAATGAAAACTTAGTCGTGAATTTCGCTAATGAAGTACAATGGGCAGAAGCTCGTACATTCTACGGCTTCCAGATTATGATGGAGAACATTCATGCTGAAACCTACTCTTTACTGATTGACACTTACATCAAAGACCCAGTAGAGAAAGATCACTTATTCAAGGCTCTAGAGACAGTGCCATCTGTCGAAAAGAAGGGCAAGTGGGCTCTACGCTGGCTAGATCAAAAGCGTGCATCATTCGCCGAGAGACTGGTTGCATTTGCTGCGGTTGAAGGAATATTCTTCTCAGGTTCATTCTGTGCTATATTTTGGCTTAAGAAGCGAGGATTGATGCCAGGTTTGACCTTCTCAAATGAATTGATTAGCAGGGATGAAGGACTGCATTGCGACTTCGCATGTTTACTCCATTCTATGCTGGTTAGAGGTGCAGGTGAAATGAAGATTAGTCAAATCATTTCCGAGGCAGTAGAAATAGAAATCGAATTCGTTACAAGCGCTCTGCCAGTGTCTTTGATTGGAATGAATGCTGATCTTATGAAACAATACATTCACTTCGTTGCAGACCGATTGTTGGTAGCCTTTGGTGTTCCAAAACTCTACCACGCAGAGAATCCATTCCCATGGATGGAAATGATTTCTATGCAGGGTAAGACGAACTTCTTCGAGAAGAGAGTCGGTGAATATCAGAAGGCTGGCGTAATGGGCTCTTCTAGTCTCGGAGCGGTACAACAACGCTTCTCGATGGAGGAAGACTTCTAAACCGTCCGCGTCCGACCACGGATGCTGCACGCTCACAAGGAAACGAATCAGGGGGACAGAAAAAATGGGTCTACAAGTAGTAAAGAGGAACGGAGAGAAAGAAGACGTCAGGTTCGACGCAATCCAAGAAAAGTTGTCAAAGCTTTCTGAGGGATTGAATCAAGAGTGGGTAGATCCAGGTCTAGTTGCCAAATTGGTAATCGAAGGACTCTATGATGGAGTTACTACTAGTGAACTTGATGAACTAGCTGCTGAAACCGCAGCGTCTCTTGCAGCTCAACATCCTGATTATTCCAAACTTGCAGCACGTATTTGCGTAGACAACCTTCACCGTTCCACTAAGGGTGTCTTCAGCGAAGTAGTTTCAGATTTGAGAAATTACATTGACCCTGAATCGGGCAAACACGCTCCATTAATTTCTGAGGAAGTTTATGAGATCATCATGAACAACAAAGATGTTCTAGATGCACATGTCGATTACAATCGTGATCACAACTACGATTATTTCGGTTTCAAAACCCTTGAGAGGTCTTACTTGCTAAAGTTGGATGGACAAGTTGCAGAAAGACCACAACACATGCTCATGCGTGTGTCGGTTGGTATACACCACGGCAATATTGAGAAAGCCTTGGAAACCTACGATTTGATGAGTCAGGGATGGTTTACACATGCTACTCCAACTCTGTTCAATTCAGGAACTCCTACCCCTCAGATGTCATCTTGTTTCTTGCTTACAATGATAGAAGACTCTCTAGACGGGATATATGACACTTTGAAGCAATGTGCTCGAATTTCAAAGTCCGCTGGTGGAATCGGTCTTTCGATTCACCAAATCAGGTCAAAGGGGTCTTACATCAAGGGTACAAACGGCCACTCCAACGGCCTTGTTCCTATGCTTAGGGTTTTCAACGATACAGCACGTTATGTCGACCAAGGTGGAGGCAAGCGCAAGGGAAGTATTGCGATTTATCTAGAGCCATGGCACCCTGATATCTTTGAATTCCTAGATTTGAGGAAGAACCACGGTAAGGAAGAAATGAGGGCACGTGACTTATTCTATGCTCTTTGGACTCCTGATCTGTTTATGGAGAGAGTTGAAGCTAATGCTGATTGGTCTTTGTTCTGTCCAAATGAATGTCCAGACTTACATGACAGCTATGGCGATGAATTCCGTGCTCTCTATGCAAAATACGAATCCGAAGGACGTGCACGCCGAACAATAAAAGCACGTGAATTATGGGATGCAATTACTCAATCACAAATTGAGACAGGAACTCCTTACATGCTTTACAAGGATGCATGTAATGAAAAATCAAACCAGAAGAATCTCGGTACAATTAGATCATCTAATCTCTGTACTGAGATTATTGAATACACTGCTCCTGACGAGGTTGCTGTTTGTAACTTGGCATCAATCGCTCTTCCTAAATTCGTCAATGTTGAAAGTGGAACCTTTGACCACCAGAAATTGTTTGATGTAACTTATCACGCAACTGGTAACTTGAATCGTGTAATCGATGTAAATTACTACCCTGTGAAGGAAGCAGAGAATTCGAACATGAGACACCGCCCAATTGGTCTTGGTGTTCAGGGATTGGCAGATACTTTTGCTATGCTTAAGATGCCATTCGAATCAGAGCAAGCACATCAACTCAACCGAGAAATTTTCGAGACAATCTACTTTGCATCTTGTTCTGCTAGTAAGGATGCAGCAATAGAAGAAGGACCCTATTCAACTTTCGAAGGTTCTCCTGCAAGCCAGGGTATCTTACAACCAGATTTGTGGGGAGTAACAGAACACTCTGGTCGATGGAACTGGGACGAACTAAAGGCTCAGATTGTAGAACATGGAATGCGCAATTCACTGATGGTTGCTCCAATGCCTACAGCTTCTACAAGCCAAATTCTAGGAAATAACGAATGTTTCGAAGCATTCACATCAAATTTGTATGTACGCAGAACTCTCTCAGGAGAATTCATTGTTCTGAACAAGCATTTGGTGAGAGATCTAATCGAGAGAGGACTTTGGTCTATGGGAATGAAAGATGAAATTCTCAGGCACAAGGGTAGCATTCAAGCAATAAGTTCGATACCTGATGACTTGAAGTTACTATACAAGACTACTTGGGAAATAAAGCAGAAGCATGTTATCGACATGGCTGCTGATCGTGGAGCATACATTGATCAAAGTCAATCCTTGAATATTCACATGATTGATGCAAACCCAGCAAAGGTAACTTCGATGCACTTCTATGGCTGGAGAAGAGGTCTGAAGACGGGAATGTATTATCTGCGAACCAAGGCAGCAGCGGATGCGATTCAGTTCACAGTTGAACAAAAGAAAGCTGAAGATGAAACTGTTGGGGGATTAGCAAATCGTGCTGAAGTAACAAGTATCGAAGCAATAGCGTGTTCTTTGGACAGTCCAGATGACTGCTTGAGCTGTGGTTCATGATCATTTTCAGTTTGGTGAATCTAGATTGGTATTGCTAAACATTTGGTCTTTAGGCCACTTTATTCAGTGGACATTTGTTGGTCGCTTTGTCTTCAAAAACTGGTGGCTATTTGCTATTCTTTCAGTAGGATGGGAAATCTTGGAATTGTATCTCCCCTATGAATTCGTGAAAGAAACCTGGGATAACAAAATCTCAGATCTTGTGGTGAATACTATCGGATTTGTTTTAGGGATTTGGTTACGCTATGATGAAGAAACTCTGTAAAACAATCATGCAATGTAATTGTTATTACAATAAATCATCTAGGATGGAATGATGTGGGATTATTGCATTGGCCTATTTCTGTTAATGGCGGTAATTATTGCTATTGCAAAGGGATGGATAAAATCTGCTTTAGAGATTCTTTTCTGGTCATGATTGGCGCTAATTATGGCAGTTAAAATAGCGCTGATTAAAGCCAATAGGAAGACTCACTCAAAGCCCATTCAATCAAGAAATCCATTCGCATGGGTATTAGGAAAGACCCTATCCATTCAACCATCCTGTTGCTACAAAGATAGTCAACGCTATTCCTACAACAAGCAATGCAGGCCAACCAAAGGAGATTACTGCAATTAATGCTATTCCTGCTACAATACCAACCCTTACTTTCACAACAGGATCACGGATATCCTGGCCAGAACTGAACC
>CAXGTB010000003.1:0-25829 GCA_964012565.1 uncultured euryarchaeote
ACAACAGTTCCAGGAGCACATATTTTGCTTGTTCCAGAAGTAGAGACAGAAGCATTTGAATTTACAGAATCTGAAGACATACAAGAAGAATTATTCGCTGTAAATTCAGATGGAACAATGATTACTCACAAAACAGTTTATGGTGACAATGTATCAAATCATACTATGCAAGTTTCAAAAAGGTCTCTAAACACTTCGCTAGAATGGTCAACGTCTCTGGAATCATTCCCTGGTAGTCCAGATATATTTGCTGTTGCAGAAGGTGAATTTGGATACACGGTAAACAATGATGCCTGGATTTGGACTTTGAACAAAGAAGACGGGTCAGTAATGAGTAAATATGCCTGCTTTGATGTTGATACTTGGAATGGAACCTTAGAACTTTCATTGAATCAAGATATAGGCCCATGTGTTTCTGCCCTTGAAGTGATTGAAGATCCAGATGCTGAAACTGGTGAGCCGAAAGGAGCAGTATACGTACTTACATTAAAGAACACCATAGTTCGATTAAATACATTCGAAGGGGAACTTGTCGAATCCAATTACACAAATGACACTGAACTACATAGGAAGGCTGCTGAATGGGTTTATCCGCCAATTAATGTGGAAGGTAAATCTCTCATGAACCGTCAGTATGATTCTGAAACATGGTTAATTGGAACAGCAAGCGGAGTCGTTATGATTGAACTAGAGGAAACAGCAGGAGCTTATGGTGGCGTAGATATTGCTCCCCCTGAATGGTACGATGAGGCCTCGCTTGAATGGCTATACGTTTCCGAAGCAAACAACCCGATTTCTGCACTAAATGTAGTCTCTAGCCCATGGGTCGATGATGAAATGCTGGCCATGGTAGGACATGAAGATGGTGAAATTGACGCTTGGGTTATGGATTCTGATAAAGATGGAAACTTCACAGAAGAAAAGCGCTTCAAAGGTGGAGATTCTTTTACTGGGCCAATCGTCTATATCGCTAGTTATGATATCGATCGGGAAAATGGTGATGAAGTCTGGATCGCAGATGGAGATGGAATCCATGGATTATTTTACAAGTCTATGATTGAATATGTGACAATCGATAAAGAAGTAAATCCAAATTCAACATTTATTGTAGATGGTTACAATATTTCAACCACTGAAGAAGGAGAAATCATCAACTTTGGCCTGAATGCCAAAGGTATGGTTGTAAGTAGCGGTGTTTTCAATCCAGATACAATGTATAATTCATATGGAATTCAATGGGACGATACTGCGTTCTTAGTTGGTATTGGTTTAGCGATTTTACTGATGACTGCTTTGATAATTAGGCCTGAATGGTACATTGTAAACACCGTTGGTGTTTTGGTTGGAGCAGGAGTGATTGTAATGCTTGGAGTTACATTTGTCCCAACTTTGATTGTGATTTTCATGGTTCTAGCTGCGATTTATGATGCTTGGGCGGTATATCGTTCAAAGCATATGCTCGAGTTGGCAGATACTATGATTGGTCTCAACCTACCAATCTTGTTGGTTGCTCCACAAGAAAGTGGATACTCAATGCTTGACGAAAAGGATAGCATAAATCCTGAAAGAAAAGAAGCAAAGGTAGAGGCCAATAAAACACCTAGTGAAGACCAACCTAAATTGGTCAAGAGAAAGAAACCCAAAGAAGCGATGTTCATGGGTCTTGGAGACGTAATATTCCCTGGGATGTTGGTTATTTCCTGTGTCAATTACATTTCTGAGAGTGGACTTGCAGTCGGAATTTCTGCTCTAATTGGCGGCTTGGTTGGTTACTTTGTTCTGATGACCTATGTCGCATCGGGTAGACCGCAAGCAGGTCTTCCTTTGTTGAACGGTGGTGCAATCCTCGGATACATCATAGGTGGCCTAATCTTTGTTGGAAGCGCAGCATTCAGCTTTGGAATTTCGTTTTGAGGTGTTTTGATGTTAAGTATGGACTTGTTCAGAAATGATGCGGATAAAATCCGTGCAGATCACGACAAGCGTGGAATTCCACACGATAAAATCAACCAAGTCATCGACTTAGATGAGCAATGGCGAGGCGCTCAAAAACAAATGGAAGATGGACGTAGAGAGCGTAATCTAGCAGCTCGAGGAATTGCAGATGCAAAGAAGAGTGGTAACAAGGAAGAAGCGGATAGAATTATGGCTCAGGTGAAGGATTTGGGCGATAGGATTGCTGAACTAGATGAAATGGCAAATTCTCTTCTCGAACAGCGCGATCTCATTAGAATGCGAATCCCCAATCTTTTGCATCAAGCAGTTCCTGTTGGTGAAGATGAATCAGGAAATACACAACATTCTCTTCATGGTAAGAAGCCTGATTTCGAATTCGAGCCAAAAACTCACAACGAACTAATCGAGTTGAATAAATGGGTGGATCTAGAGAGGGCTGCAAAGATTGCAGGAAGCAGATTTTTCTTCCTGAAAGGAGATCTGGCTCGTCTGGAGATGGCGCTTCAAGCATATGCGGTTGATTTTCTAGTAGGAAGAGGATTCACATTTGTTCAGCCTCCTGTTATGATGAATCGTAAAGCGTATGAAGGCGTCACCGACCTTTCAGACTTTGAAACAGTGATGTATGGAATTACTCCCGATCCATTATACATGATAGCAACCAGTGAACACCCCTTAACTTCGATGTATATGGACGAAGTAATCGAACCGAGTCTCCTTCCTATCAAGATGGTAGGCGTAAGTGCTTGTTTCCGTCGCGAAGTAGGGGCGCATGGCCTTTCAGACCGTGGAATTTGGCGAGTCCATCAATTTACAAAGATTGAACAAATTGTTATTTCTCATCCCGATGAATCTTGGGATCACCATGAGGATTTGTTACAGAATTGTATTGACTTATGGGATGCATTAGGATTGCATTACGAGGTTGTAAACATCTGTACTGGAGACATGGGAACTGTGGCTGCCAGGAAGTACGATTTGGAAGCATGGTTGCCTGGTGCTGATGCATTCAAGGAAATCGTATCCTGTTCAAACTGCACCGACTATCAAGCAAACCGCCTACGCATGAGATATAGGACCAGCGATGGTAATGCAGCAGTCCACACATTGAATTCAACAGCAGTTGCCACGAGCAGAGCTCTAGTTGCAATTATGGAGCAGAACCAACTAGAGGATGGTAGAGTTAGAGTTCCAGAATGTCTAGTTCCTATCATGGGTGGTAAAACACATCTTGAGCCATGCCAGTGGTGATTTAGCCAATTTTGCTAACATCATCAATGATGATAAAAAAACCGTTCTTATTCACTCACTTTGAATAAATCTGCACCCAGTAGGGGCAGCAGAACAGAAGCATCACCTTCGACACATACGTTTGGCGCCTCAGGACGCATCTTGCCCCAACTTATTGCCTCTCGTAAGCGTGCACCTGAGAGGCTGCCATCGTGTTCCGGCGCAGTTGTAATGTAGATTGCAGAATCTAGGCCTCCTCTGTATTGGTTCCACCATATTACGTGGTGTTTCGAGATACCTCCCCCAACCATTAGAGCGTTTGATTTCTCAACATCCCATGTTAAGTCGCTCATCACTTGTTCATCTGCAAGTGTATCTATGTGGAAATCTCGATATTTTTGCCTAAACATGAACAACTGCGCTCCAATGCTGCCGTCGGTTATTCCAGGTATACAAACCGGAATCTGATGTTTGTAAGCCCAATAAATTAGAGAATCCGGGGTGCCTATTCTCTTTCCTAATTCCCAAACCAAATGAATTGAGCCAAATCCAAGCCAAGCATCTGCTCCTTGTTTTCCAGTCTCAGCAAGCCTGTCGTTTCTGATATCTTCTAGTACAGGCAATACAACCGCTTCGATTATTTCTCCATAGCTTGCATTTGGAACAATCACGTTACCTAGACGCATTAATTGATGTTCGCCTAATTCAATATCGTCCAATTCGAATGCTCCGTGATAATAGTGCTTGTACGCCCTTGCTATGTCGTGGTCTAGCATTCCACAAGTTGTTGATATCACATTGAACATCTTTCTCTTCACCGCTTCGACAAAGAAACCTCGAGTCCCTGTTGCGCACAAGCAAGCCGGAAATGATAACCAATTCGTGACTTTGGCAGGATCTGCTCCCGCCTCATTTATTTCTTCATTCATCTGTCTTAGAATATCTCTTGCATAGGCCAGTTTAGTTGCAGTGAATCCACCGGCTGTCGCCATCTGGTCTATGAGTGAGGAAGCATCACCCAGTGAATCAAAATCATAGTCTTTGACAGGCTCGTCAAATGACTCTGGGTCTATTGCCATGGTTTGGTGCACTCGGCTTTGACATATGAAACCCGTGACTGGATTACTTACGTTCTAATTCGTGAATTCTGTCTCTCAACATCGCTGCCCTTTCGAAGTCTAATTCTAGTGCAGATTGATGCATCATTTCTTTTAATTCTTCAATTGAATAATTTAATTCTTCAATTGGTTGTGAAATATTGTTTGTAACAGAATTTGAGCGTGCCCATTTACCTGCTCCAACCCTAAGATTACTAGCCCAATCCCCATCCTTTCTACCTCCTTTAGATGCTACTAATCTCTTACCGCCAGCGGTGCCAGCAATCAATTCATCAATATCACTCCCCATCTGTGGAAGTGCTTTTTTGATAGTCTTCGGAGTAATGCCAAATTTCTCATTGTGAGCGATTTGTCTATCTCTTCTTTCCAGGGTTTGCTTGATTGAGGCTTTCATTGGCGGACTCATCGAGTCTGCATACAAAATCACCTTTCCCTTGGAGTTTCTGGCAGCTCTTCCTATTGTCTGCAAAAGACTTCTCTCATTACGGAGGAATCCTTGGCGATCAGCATCAAAGATTGCTACTAGGCTTACTTCTGGAATATCCAATCCTTCTCTTAGCAAATTTATTCCAACAATTGCATCTATGTGGCCAATTCGTAGAGCATTCAGAATCTCAGTTCGCTCAATAGTATCTATTTCGGAGTGAAGATGGTGTGCCTTTATTCCCATCTTATTGAGGTAAGCAGCAACCTCTTCTGCGAATTTTATTGTAAGTACTGTAACAAGCGTCCTTTCTCCCAGTTTGATTCTTGCGTTAATTTCTGATAGCAAATCAGCGACTTGTCCTTCAGTTCCTCTGACCTCGATTTCAGGATCGAGCAGTCCAGTAGGCCGTATTTCCATTCTAGGAATGTGTTCGATCATCTGTAGCATGTCAAACATGCTTTCGGAATCTGGATGTTTCTTTGAGTACTCTGCTTCATCCACTCCTCCTCCTCCAGAAACGTGCCTTAGTCCAGTAGGAGCATCTTGGCCAGTAACCTCGCATAGATGAAGTAGTTCTCTTTCACCAGGTGTGGCGCTTACGTACAACATCTGAGGGACTAGTTTTTGGAATTCTTTCAATTTCAAAGGGCGATTGTCTGCAGCAGATGGGAGTCTAAATCCGTGTTCTATCAAGTTTAATTTTCTGCTTCTATCGCCCGCATACATCCCCCCGGTCTGGGGTAGTGTGACGTGTGATTCATCCATTATCACTAAGAATTTTTCAGGATCTCCGTGGAATCTTTTTGCTGCTGCTGCGAAGAAGTCCAAAAGACAATACGGGCGCTCTCCATACTCTCTGCCATCAAAATGCATTGAGTAATTTTCAACAGCAGTACAATGGCCAACTTCTCTAAGCATCTCTAAATCATACTGAGTTCTTTGTTGTAGTCTGTGAGCTTCAATTTCCTTGTCCTCACTCTTTAATTCAGCAACTCTTCCATCAAGTTCAGTCTCGATATTTTCTAGCGCTTCTTCGAATCTTTCAGGAGATACCATGAAAAATTCCTTCGGGTGAATCCACGCTTCATTCAATTCATCAAGAATTTCCCAAGAAACAGGATCACAAATTTGGATATGTTCCACTCCATCAAATCCAAATCTAACTCTAAGTGGGTCATCTCGGCTTGGCATCCACACGTCAAGGTTCTCTCCTCGTAACCTAACTTGTCCTCGCTCGAGTTCTGTAGTGGTTCTCTCGTATTGTAGTGCGACTAATTCTCTCACCAGGTCTCTAGGCTCTATTGCTTGATCAACATGGATTCTACAATGATAGGAAAGGAAGGTTTCGGGGGCATTCAAACCATAAATGCAAGAAACAGATGAAACAACTACGCAATCAGGTCTGCTTACAAGGCTAGCAACCGTCGCGAATCGTTCTTGCTCGATTCTTTCATTGATTGACAATTCTTTGTCTATGTATAAATCCCGTTTTGGTAAGTATGCTTCTGGCTGATAATAATCATAATGCGATACGAAATATTCGATGCCGTTTTCAGGAAATAACCCAGCCATTTCCTGGTACAACTGACGAGCCAATGTTTTGTTGTGGCTCATGATCAATGTTGGTATGTTTAATCTCTCAATTATATTGGCCATCGCGAAGGTTTTTCCCGAACCGGTGACGCCTAAAAGCACACATCTTTCTTGATTATTTTCCAATTGGAAAATCAATTTTTCAATTGCTTTTTCTTGGTCACCAGCGGTGCCGTATTCGGAGTGTATTTTGAATCTTGAAACCTCTGGTGAAAGGTGTTCTTCAACCGCCCCTTCTAGGGCCTTCGAGATGTCGAAGGGGTCGCTCATTTCCTCACTTCCTATGGCAGATATAATCCGCCGTTAACATGGATTACAGCCCCGGTGATGTAACTAGATTTGTCTCCTGCCAAGAACGAAACGACACCCGCAATATCTTCAGGAGTACCGATTCTTTTGAGAGGAACTTCTTCTTCACGACTAGCTCTCTTTTGTGGACTATCTCCTGACAAAATATCAGTATCGACAAACCCAGGTGCGATTACATTGACTCTCTTTCCTTCAGGTGCGAGAGATTGAGCAAGGGATCTGGCCCAGATTGATAATGCTGCCTTGGACGCAGAATAATCGGCTCCATGTGCCGATCCTCTTGTTCCCAATTGGCTACCGATTACGCAAATTCTGGCATTTTCTGAGAGACTAGACTTTGTTGCATCCCATACCAAGAAAGCTCCTTCAAAATTAGTTGCCATTGTTCTTCGTAGGTGTTCGAGTTCGAGTTCTTTAGCATCGATTCGGTCATATCTGCCATGGTTTAGAACAAGAACATCGATGCCCTCGCTAACCCAAGGGTGAGTTGCTAGTAGCGCCACTTCTCTAGCATCGGTGACGTCACAATTCGCTGCAACAGCATCAATGCCTGAGTTCCGTATTTCATCAACTACCATTTCAGCAGGTTTAGATGAATTGCAATATGTTAGCAGTATGCGATAACCGTCTGATGCTAATTGTTTCGAGATTGCCGCACCAATTCCTCTACCTCCTCCGGTAACCAATGCGGTGCGCATGGCCTGTCCAAATGGTGCATACTCAATAACTCACTGGAGAAATTGTGCTAGTTGAGGTGGTAGCCATCCTTCTGGTTTCAAGACCTTGCCATCATCTCTTCTAATCACTTTGCCATCAACTAATTTGGCCATATTGGAACGATGTACTTCACTAAAAGCATCATCATATATGTCTTGCATTCCATGATTGATGATGGTCCCTGCAAGAATATATCCAATGTCTGCAAGTGCGTCCAGGACCTCAACAAGATCTCCTGCTCTAGCGGCTTCTGCATACTCTTGGACTTCTTCGGTTAGCAGTTTAATTCTCAACTCAATTAGGTCACTTGGACCTAGGCCTGGTTGGTCTAGTTTTGGAATTTCGAATGCTTGATTGAATTCTAATAACGACTTAACTATCGGATTCATGATTCTAGGAGACTATCGCCACTCTATGAAAGTTGCATTGCAAACAAAAGAATCCATCCTGTAGAAACATGGGCTCTAAACCACCACTTTTGGAATTGATTTCCAGATGCGACGAGTACTATTGTGACTAAGCCCAGAGAAATTAGGGTTCCAAGAACTGATATTACTGAGAATGCAGCGGCCCAAATTGGTATTGAAAAGAGCATTACTGCCATTGTTGTTGGTGGCTGAAATCTTGCAGGGAATGAATTGACACCGGTTTTCTTGTCGCTTTCAATATCCATTTGAGCATAGCCCAAATCAAATGCTGCTATCCAAATCAACACTCCTATCGATACTGATAGTAATTCAGGATACCATGAATTAGATGAAATTTCACCGGTAATTGCTACCCATGCTCCTGCAGGCGCAAGTGCTAGGCACCCACCTAGCCACCAATGGCACATCCAAGTAAATCGCTTCATGTATGGGTAAATGATGAATGCCACAACTGGTATTGGTGAGAGGTATAGGCACAATGGGTTGAGCATTGCAGCGCCTCCAACTAACATAATCAAGAATATTCCACACAATATCCACGCTGTCTTCAAAGACATTGATCCTGAGGCAAGATGACGGCTCGCAGTTCGTGGATTTTCAGAATCTATTTTTCTGTCAATTATTCTGTTTAGGCCCATCGCAAGTCCGCGGGCACCGACAGCGGCAATTAGAATCCATAAGAGCTGGACAAGGCTAGGGTCGCCCGCCATGTATGCGCCAATGAAAACGAAAGGTAGGCTGAACAATGTGTGCTCAATTTTGACGAATGATGCGATTTGTTTCAGGTCCATTCACATCACCAAGTTGTCTGGCCATGGCGGTAAATCAAATCTATCTATCGCAGCCAGAGTCTCAGGATCGTGCATAGTTATTGCAGGCCATCTTCTCACGGGAGTTGGCCCTTCAAGGGAGGTAATCGGAGTTGTGGCATCCCAAAATATTCTGCCGTCTTCAACTATGAAATCTCGCTCAACAGCAAAGCGGGAAGTAAGCTGCCATAGCAACCTTCGCATCGCTCCTTCTCCGTGTAAGTTCATGTCGTTGTCAGTGACAAAAAGCCACCGTAATTCATTTTTGGAGTCTAATTGCCAAATCGATTTTCTCAATTGAGAAATTTTCTCTCTTTGAGCCTTTGCTGCATCCTCATCTGGCCAAGACATTCCTGTTCTTGGATCAGGCCTACCCTCAATATCAACGGTCACCACTAGCATCGAATTTCTCATCAGCAGACAGTCTTCGACATCTTCCAAATCTGAGATTTCTTTCAGAAGTAATTCGCTGATTCCAGGTGCATCTTCTTCGCCTCTTCTCCATGCAGGAGATTCCTCAATAGGAGAGCCTTCCAAAGGCGCTCCACTTCTTGGATCAGCCGGAACTAATTTGGTAGCATCTATGATTACCTTTGAATGAACATTCTCGTAAGTTGAAGCAGGTTCGAGCGAATCACTCACCATCCCTTCAATGATAGTGACATCACTGTTTGGGTCTACTCTATCATTCAAGGCATCCAATAATGCATCCAAGTCACTTGGGTCTTCATCGGTAGCGATTAAGATTTTCAGGAACATCATTTGTCCGGCCCCGAGTAAGCCTAGACATGTCTTCCGTGCTTGCCTTGGGTAACGCTGCTTACTTTTTACAATGGCAAGGTTGTGGAATCCAGTTTCCAGAGGTAGGTGTAAGTCTAGAACGTCTCTGTGTTGGAACGAAAGGATCGGTCTGAACTGCTTGCCAATCGCTTCTCCAAGATATCCATCTTCCATTGGTGGTTGTCCCACAATTGTCGCAGGCAGAACTGCATTTTTCCTTCTGGTTATGGCCGTGACATTGAGGACAGGATATTGTCCTGTTAGTGAATAGAAACCGAAATGGTCTCCAAACGGACCTTCAGTTCTAGTTTGCGTGGCATCGACCCATCCTTCGATAACTATGTCAGCATCAGCTGGAACTAGTAAGTCTTGAGTTAGTGCTTTGGTAATTCTTAAGCGTCGCTTACCCAAGAATCCAGCAAACATGTACTCCTCTAAATTATCAGGGAGTGGTGCTATCGCAGAGAAGATCAATTCAGGCGGTCCGCCAATGCAAATTGCAACCGGCATCTTACCTTCGGGCCAAGCTGCTGCGTGGTCAGCTCCATGTTTGTGAATCTGCCAATGCAACCCTACTTCCTTTGGCCCGTATACTTGACCTCGATACATTCCGAGGTTATGCTCTCCCGACTTTGGATCTTTGGTGACTACAAGTGGTAGTGTGATGTATCGGCCTCCGTCCATTGGCCAGGTTTTTGGAATTGGAAGTTTGGTTACATCTAATTCCATCTTGACTTTTTGACATGAACCCTTCCAGACCTTCTTGGGTGGCATAGATATTGCATCTCTAGCCAGCGGGAGGCCAGTCCATGGTTTTTTGACAATCCCGCCGATGTCAGGTTTCATCAATGCCACAAGCCTATCGCCAACTTCAGTAGGATGCGCTGCGCCTAGGGCACGTAATGTGCGATCATGAGATCCAAAGAGATTCATCGCTAGTGGAATATCGCTGATATCTCCATTTGGCAACCTTGGTTTCTCAAAAAGTACTGCGGGTCCCTTTGTTTTCACAAGCCTGTCTGCAATCGCTCCGGCTTCCAATTCAACATCAACTGGCTCTTTAATTCGTAATAACTCGCCTTTCTTTTCGAGGTGAGCGAGCCATCTAGTGGAATTACGCCAGGCCATGGAACTCCTAGGAGGTCTGCTTCATGAATACTTGTTCCATGCCGACTGATTGAAGTCCCGCCTCCCCTTCGGGGAGGCATGGCGAGTTGTGATGTGTTGGTTATCGGCGCCGGGCCCGGAGGGGGTTCTGCCGCACTACATTCAGCTCGTGCAGGACTGAGTACAATTATTGTTGAAGCCGATAAGGAGGTTGGCGTACCAGTTCACTGTGGCGAATGTCTTTCGCAGATGGCAGTTGATAATCTCGATTTAGATTTGCCAGAAGATGTCGTCGCTCTAGACTGCAAAGGAATACGTGTGATCTTCCCCGATGGAACTGCAAAGTTACTTACTGAGAAAGGATATGTGCTTGAGAAGCACAAATTCGAGCAGTGGCTATGTGATGAAGCCGTTAAACAAGGTGCGAGTTTACACCTTTCTCACAGAGTTACATCAATGGAAAGAATTTACAATAGCAAAAATGAATTTCTCAATTGGAAAATCGAGGGTAGGGGAAATGAATTTCCAATTGAGTGTAAAGCAGTTATTGATGCCTCTGGAGTAGCAGGAGCGGCTACGAAACTTCTCGATATGGGGACAGAGGTTGAGGTGATTGCAGGTTTCCAATATGAGATGACAGAGGTAGATAATGACGGTTATCTCGATTTCTACTTGTGGCCCGAATACTCTCCGCATGGATATGTTTGGATGATACCAAAAAAAGGTGGGAGAGCGAATGTGGGTTTGGTTACAACTGACAAGAAAGGGGCCATCAAGTATCTTGACAAATTTGTGGAAGATACTTATCTCAAAGGCAAAGGTATTCAAAATCCCGAATGGAGAAAAAGTGGAACTAAACCTAAGCCATTTGGCGGGACAATTCCTATTTCCGGACCTCGTGAAATTACCACGGGGGATGGTTTGATTTTAGTTGGAGATGCTGCAGGATTCACATCTCCGTTATTCGAGGGAGGGTCTCATCTTGCACTATGGTCTGGCAGACAAGCCGCTTTGACAATCGCTAATGCTATTTCTGAAGGTGATCTTTCGGACAAAAAAATGCAGAGTTACGTCAAAGCGTGGAAGAAAAGGTTCCCTCCTTATCATAAAATATTGAAGGGAAAAACATCCCTATATGATTTGAGTGATGAAGAATTATCAAATATGGCAAGGTGTTTGCCGCAGGAGTTGGGTTCAATGTCGGCTTTAGACAAATTATGGATAGGTCTCAAAATCCTAGTACGCCACCCTCTTCTTTTCACAAAAGGTGTGGTCAGCGTACTACTCTCATTTGGATATTCGAGGGCTAAACATTTCGGATGGTGAGTAGATGGAATTTCTGCTAATGCCATTAGCTGTGTTTATTGCAGCATGGGTCACATATCGGCCTAATCCAAAATTGACCTGGATTCTTGCGATACCATTCCTTGTTCTAGCATGTATGTTTACAATTAATTATGATTCAATACATCTCGTTGCTTGGTATGGTGGAGAAGAGCTACCTTATAGGTATAGATTCGCAGCGACCTGGGCAGCAAGAGAAGGGCCAATTCTGCTATGGGTTGCATGGATGGCATTGCTTTCTATCATTTGGAGAAATCCGCTAAAATCAGAATCTGAAGATGCCCATTTGATGCGCTTGAGATTAATGAACGGTTTCTCCATGACACTTCTATTGGTTGCTTGGATTTTACAACCATTCAAGGCAGAAAGCGGTAGTGGCCCTGGACTTAACGAGTTGTTGCAAACAGATTTGATGGTCATACATCCTCCTTTGATTTTCTTAGCATATTCTTTGTCTATTGTTTTAGCATGTATTGGAATTTCTTCAATTCTAACCGATTCCAGTGGTTTGAAAGATAGAGTGATTCAGGTCGCAAGACCCGCATTTTTCTTTGCAACTCTAGGGATTGGTCTGGGCGGATTGTGGGCTTACCTAATATTGGATTGGGGTGGATATTGGGCATGGGATCCTGTTGAAACCGGCTCTCTCTTGCCATGGATTTGTCTTGTTGTTCTCCTACATTTGCGAACGCGACCAGGTAAAACACCGAATTACATGTGGGCAGGAATAGCAATGGCTTGCGGCGCTCTTTCTCTATTCGCTACAATGGTTACCAGAGCCGGAGGTGTTTGGGCTGTTAGTGTACACACGTTTGTAGTAGATTCAGCAGGTTCTCCTCCCGGTGATGTTTTTGGAAGAATCATGGTTCTACTCTCAGACCCAAGTGGCATTGAGGTAGTCGTTTATTTCCTTGGAATTTTACAATTGTTGGGAATCTTTTTGGCCTCAAGACTTGGTTTTGAATTTTCGAAGTACTGGCTGACTTTGTTACCAATTGTTGCGGTAATTGGAGTCATAGGTGGAGGGGATGTATTGGATGGATTCCCTGCTACTCTTCTGGTGATACTTGGATTGGGACCATTTGTTGAATCGGGAATCAGGTCTTTACCAAAAGGCCATGATTGGAAATGGTTCGCTATTCCAGGAGTAATGGTTGCTCTCAGATTTGTACACGGTATGGTCTTGTTTGAACTGTTATCTTTGTTGTTCGCATTTGGCCTAATATTCGAGAAAGACCGTTTCAAAGGATGGGGGTGGGCCAGCGGCGGAGTAATGCTATTTTTGTCTGCATCATGGTCTGGAATGCTAGATATTTGGATTTGTGCAATAGGAATGACTACTTTCGTTTCACCATGGTTCTTTGTTAAGGAAAATGAAGAATCCAATTTCTCTTTCAAAGAGAGGTCTACTCAACAACGTCTTGCACTCTGGACTCCTGTCGTTGTAGTCGGACTATACCTAATTCTAACATTAGTGATTTTGATATCCAGCATAGATTCAATTCAGTTCGCTGCTCATGAATTGTACGGAGCTCCATTCATCGCTGCGATAATGCTTGGTTTTGTAATGTGGAGTATTCGTAAAAAGCCACAAAGGGTATTCTATCTATTACTCTCTATCCCAATTATACCATTGGCAGCCTGGTTCTTTGGAGATTCTCTAGGTTATGATTCAACAGATATCTTGGGTGCGTCATTAAGCAGAGGGGAAATTGGTTTGGTGGTATTAATTCCAGCATTGCTCGCATTACCTGCAACAATTTCCTTAGTTAGGGAAAACTCAGTCAAAAGAAAGATTCCATTCTTTGCACACCTGATTCATCTCGGTTTAGTGTTGATGGTGATTGGTCATGTAATGAGTACCACTATCATAGATAGAGGTACATTTTCTCATACTGTAACTCTGGTCAAAGACGAAAAAGTAGAATGGGAAGGCTACGAGTTTGAGTTTGTCGAAGTCGTCAAACAAAACAATACCAGCCTTGAGGTTGGGGACGGTTATTTGGGTGCAGTCATCAATGTATACGAGGATGGTGAGTTGCTTGAGATAGTCGAGCCGGGTGTAATCAGGTTTGATGGACGTTCACGGTCTGAAGTTGATCGAATTAGCATGTGGCACGGCGACTTAGTTTTGATTATGGATGGGACTCAAGCACGTTCTTTGATGGAAGGTAGCGATTTGGTTAGAATAATGGTTTACGACTTGCCCGGTATCCATTTGGTTTGGGGCGGCTGGGCTCTTATGTTGTTAGCGAGTCTTGCCATATGGGTTCCACGTAGAGACCCAACTCATTGAAATAGGGACGGTTGGTCGCCGAATTGCCCCCGTAGGGGGCGATAGGTGAAAAACCATGGAAGAAGGAACTATTGTCCACGTCGATTACGACCTGTATAACGCAGACTCCGGCGATTTGATCGAGACCACAAGAGAAGAAGTCGCAAAGGAGCATGACATGCACCAAGAAGGCAGAAAATACACTCCACTTGTTTGCGTTGTAGGCGCAGGCAACCTGATTTCAGGATTCGAAGACAGTTTGTTAGAAGCTGAAGCAGACAAGGACATATCTCTTGAAATCGCACCAGCAGATGCTTATGGCGAGAAAGATCCAGATCAAATTGAAACTATTTCAGTTGACAAGTTACTCAGGCACGTCCGTGACCCTAAGTCGCTCTACATCGGTGGCCCAGTATCTGTAGAAGGACGCCAAGGTGTACTTTCCTACCTAGCTGCAGGTCGTGCAAGAATCGATTACAATCATCCAATGTCAGGTCGCACTCTGAAGTACGATTACAAGATTGTGAAGGTAGTAGAAGGCAAAGAAGAGAAGGTCACTGCTCTGCTTGAAGCAAATACCGGTCAAGAAGGGTTTGAAGTATCCTTTGATGGAGATGATGTTTCAATTGTAGTTCCGCAAACAATGCTGTTCGACCCTAACGCTGCTATGCAGAAATTCCGCTTAGTTACAGTTCTTCGTGAGGCTGTTGAAGCAGGTAAGGTTTCATTCGTCGAAGTCCACGAACCTCGTGTTGCTGCTGAAGAAGAAAAGGAAGGCTCATGTTGTGATGACCCTACCTGTGAAGTAGAAGATTGCGATACAAGTAGCGAAGAAGAGTGAGCCTCTCGCGCAACACTCATCATCTTAACCGGTGTGAGCAAGACATGGAAGATACAGAATTCTCCAAAGGAGAAAGAATCCTTCTGTCATTGTTTGGTTTATTGTCCATCATAATTGTTGGGGGGCTTATATTCGCTCCAGAGATTTTCTGGGAGGATTTTGTCAAAGTCTACATCTGGGATCCTATCGTTAAAGACGCTGGGGCGTCAGGAGATGCCGGTTATTCAGAAGTAAACACGGTTGTTTACATCTTGACAATGATTGCTGCAGTAATCGTTTTCCAAGCTCTATTCCGCAAATGGCAATTGCCAGTAGATGACAGGATGGTTTGGGCATTAATTTCGTGGGTTGCTTTGGCGCCTGTGCTTAGGGTAATGGAAGATGCAGACTATTTCAAAGAAGGAATAGATGTACTGTTTATCTCTCCACTGATTCACATTCATCTCGCAGCATGGCTCGTTTTATCTGCGTTCATAGGGCACATAGCAAGGAAGAACCATATTTCCATGTTGGCCATGCTTCTTGTAGCATATGTTGCCTTCACAGGATTACTTGTCCTTCCAAGTGTGCATGAGCATGATGTAGGTCACTTCTGGATATTGGGAGGTTCATTTGCCGGCGCAGTAATGATTGCAGTAGTTCTCCACAATACTTGGGATTGGGATGGGATTCCAAGAGCAATGCTTGCGTTCGCAACTGGCTTAATCACAATGGGTTTGGGACATTGGGCACAATTAGCGGCCACGCCATGGGTTCAGGACAGCGGAATGCTTCCTCGTGATAATGAAATATTGTGGCCAGTTCTAGTAGTGGTAGTAATTCCTCTATTGATTACATGGGCTGTTTGGAAACAAGGTGTTGAAGATTTAACTCAATTAAGGTTGACAGGTAATGAGGTCGGATTGATTCCAGATGGAATGACATTGAACGAGTGGGAGAGCGAAGATCGTTCTAATCACCCAGTTGAGATGCTTTCTCCGAAGGGAATACTTGCCACTCCTATGGTTGCAGGTATGTTATTTGGCCAACTATGTGATGGTCTTGCTACCATGGTTGGAATCGATTGGTTTGGATATTCTGAAAAACACCCCCTTTCTGATGCAGTAATCCAAATCGGGGGTGGTCTTGATATTCTAGGAGAAGGCGCCTGGTTGTTCTTTTTAGTCAAAGCCACACTAGCTGGTTTGATAGTTTGGATGTTCTCTCAATTGAGAATCGAATCTAGACAACAGCATTTGAGAGTACTAATCGTTCTAGCAGTTATGATTGTTGGAATGGCCCCAGGTCTTCGCGACATAGGCCGCCTAATACTTGGTGTCTGAGCGGTTGATTCAAGATGCAATCGTTGCTAGCGGACTTGAGGGGAAGACATGGATAGACTACCAACTCGTGTCAATCGTGCTGACCCTGACTATCAAAAACGGCGCACTCACAATCAAGAATTGATTGATACGCTTCGAGAGCGATTAGATAATGTCAGCGAGGGAGGCGGCGGAAAATATGTCGAGAGACACCGTGGTAGAGGAAAAATGCTGGCTCGTGAAAGGATTGAGAAAATAATCGATCCTGGAACCGCATTTCTAGAACTGTCGCCACTTGCAGCATACGAGCTATACGACGGTAGAGCAAACAGCGCAGGTATCGTTACTGGTGTTGGTTTAGTTCATGGCCGAGAATGCCTTTTCGTTGCTAACGATGCAACTGTCAAGGGCGGTTCTTACTATCCAATGACTGTCAAGAAGCATATTCGTGCTCAAACAGTCGCTCATGAAAACAATCTTCCTTGTATTTACTTAGTCGATTCAGGCGGTGCATTTTTGCCGATGCAGGACGAAGTTTTCCCTGATATTGGCCACTTCGGGCGTATCTTCAGGAATCAAGCAAAAATGTCTGGAGATGGCATACCTCAAGTTGCTGCTGTTTTGGGTAGTTGTACTGCTGGCGGAGCATACGTTCCGGCAATGAGTGATGAATCAATCATAGTCAAGGGCAATGGGACAATCTTCCTTGCAGGCCCTCCTTTAGTTAAGGCTGCAACCGGTGAAGAAGTAACAGCAGAAGAATTGGGTGGGGCTGACGTTCACACTTCTCAGAGTGGAGTGGCAGATCACTTTGCAGAAGATGAGGCTGAAGCTCTACGCATGGTTCGTAATGTTGTCGAAAACATTGGTTCGAGGGAATTAGCTCCTTTTGAGAGAATTAATCCAGAAGATCCATTTTATGATTCTGAGGAACTATTAGGACTAATTCCTGCAGATAACCGTACACCTGTGGATGTGAAAGAAATCATTGCTAGAATTGTAGATGGAAGCCGTTTCCACGAGTTCAAATCTAGATATGGCCAAACACTGATTTGTGGTTTTGCGCATATTCATGGATACAAGGTAGGAATAGTCGCAAATAATGGGATACTGTTTTCCGAATCTTCTCTAAAAGGAGCCCACTTTGTAGAATTGTGTGGCCAAAGGGGAATACCCCTAATCTTCTTGCAAAACATAACTGGGTTCATGGTTGGTAAAGCATACGAAGCTGGCGGAATTGCCAAAGATGGAGCCAAACTGGTAACTGCTGTATCCTGTGTTAATGTTCCAAAATTCACTGTAATAATCGGAGGCTCACATGGAGCAGGTAACTACGGAATGTGTGGTAGAGCATACGATCCTCGCTTCTTGTTCATGTGGCCAAATAGTCGCATCTCTGTAATGGGCGGGCCGCAAGCTGCAGATGTTCTTACGACCGTAAAACAGGACCAAAGGGCAAGGGAAGGACAACAGCCAATGGAAGGCGAAGAGTTGGATGCGTTCCGTGCACCAATCTTAGAAAAATACGAGACCGAAGGAAGTCCTTACTACTCAACCGCCAGACTCTGGGATGATGGAATAATCGACCCTAGAGATACTCGTGATGTTCTTGGATTATGTATTGCCGCCAGTCAAAACGCAAAGTTGCCAGATGACCGATTTGGCGTATTTAGAATGTAATTGAAAAATTAAATTTCGCAATTGGAGAGTTAGACATGAATGACAGACCAGAGACCTCACTAATCCAATTAGAAATTGACGGATGTATTGCTAGAGTAAAACTCGCTCGTCCCGAGAAATACAATGCTTTGAATGTACAGATGATCAGTGAGTTAATCGAAGTATTTTCTTGGACAGCAAAACATTCTGTTGGAGTTACTGGAAAGTTAACCACCGATGACGGAACGCCTTGTTTGCGAGTATTGGTTTTGTCTGGAGAGGGCAAGCATTTCTGTGCAGGTGCCGACATCAATATGATGCGTGATGCTGGAGCAAACACTCCAGAAGAAAACCGCAGAGACTCTGAAAGATTAGATTCACTATTCAATGGTCTTTGGTCCCACCCATGTTTCACCATTGGTAAGATACAGGGAGTAGCACTTGGCGGTGGTGCTGGATTAATTGCTTGTCTTGACCATGTGATATGTGATTCCAGAGTTAAGATTGCATTATCAGAAGGAAAGTTGGGCATATTGCCTGCAGTAATCGGGCCATATGTCTACAGGAGAATGGGTAGTGCTAATTTCCGCCGCCATGCTATGTTAGCTGGAAGAATGGATACAACAGAAGCACTTCGTATCGGCATGATTGATTCAATTGACGATTCACTTGATGAATCCGGTGTAATCGCAGAGGTTCTTTCCACAGGTCCATGTGCTGTTACGGCTGCAAAGGAACTTACGTTAGGTTTTGATAGATGGGAAGGCGATGATGAATCATTGCGCCTCTGGACTCTTGATTTCACTAGTAGAATGCGAGGGAGTCTAGAAGGTCAAGAAGGGCTGTCATCATTCTTAGAAAAGCGAAGTGCAAACTGGAAATCAGAGGAGTGATTCGATGCTAAAACGCACTCTCGTCGCCAATCGCGGTGAGATTGCATGCCGTATATTGCGTGCATGCCGTGAAGCAGGAATAGAAGGCGTTGCTATTTTTGCTGGAAACGATTCAGGAACACTATTTACAGAATTAGCAGATATCGCAGTTGAACTAGAAGGCGACGGTTTGGCAGAAACCTACCTAAACCAAGAACAAATCCTACAAATTGCAATCGAAAATGATTGTGATTCTATTCACCCCGGGTTTGGATTTTTGTCAGAGCGTGCAGATTTTGCACAAGCCGTTATCGATTCGGGACTAATTTGGATTGGACCATCCCCTGAAGCCATAACCAAAATGGGAGACAAAATGACTGCCCGAATAACCATGAAAGAAGCCGGAGTTCCTGTAATTCCTGGCGAGGAAGTTGATGGTGGTCTGCAAGAAGTATTGGATGTAGCACCGTCGGTTGGGTATCCTCTATTGTTGAAAGCAACTGCAGGTGGCGGCGGCAAAGGAATGCGTGCTGTACACAAGCAAGAAGATCTTGAAAGCGAAGCAAAAGCAGCTATGAGAGAGGCACTGAATGCGTTTGGCGATGATAGAATCTATGTTGAGAGGCTTCTTACTGGCAGCAGGCATATCGAAATTCAAGTTCTAGCCGACAAATATGGGCGTACAATTCATCTTGGAGAAAGAGAATGTAGTATTCAAAGAAGGCATCAAAAGGTCTTCGAAGAATCTCCCAGCGTAGCTCTTGATTCAGAGTTACGAGAAGCGATGGGAGAGGCTGCCTGTGATGCTGCACGTGCAGTAGATTACGAGGGAGCAGGCACAGTAGAGTTCTTGCTTTCACCAAAAGGTGAATTTTTCTTCTTGGAAATGAATACTAGAATTCAGGTCGAACATCCGGTCACTGAAATGGTTACAGGCGTGGATTTAGTACGTGAACAATTGAGAATTGCAGGTGGCGAGCCGATGAGTTGTGGAGCGCTAAGTATGCGAGGGCATGCGATTGAAGTCCGACTTTACGCAGAGGACCCTGCGAATAATTTCTTACCTGCCATTGGAGAATTGAAGAGATTCATCGCTCCTACAGGACCAGGTGTTCGTCTGGACACAGGTGTACGAGAAGGCGATGCAGTAACTCCAGATTACGATCCAATGTTAGCCAAACTAATTGTTTGGGCTCCTTCAAGACAAGAAGCATTACAACGAATGGGAAGGGCTTTAGATGAATTTGTAGTTCTGGGATGTACTACCAATGTGAGATTCCTTAGAGAGTTATGCACTCATCCTGATGTGGTTGATGGATGGACTACTACCGACATGATTGACAGATTGTGGCCAGACGGATGGTCACCAGATAGAGGTGGTAACATTCTGGATGCAGGTTTGTTAATTGCAACTGCTTGTGAATCTACTAATCATGGGAAAACCGTAATGCTATCTGGTGATAGTTCTCCATCATTTTCTCCATTCTCAACAATAAACAGGAGGTTTCCATGATGGAGTTCAAAACCTCTGAAGGGCGTATTGAAATCCATCCCACAAGGGATGGAGCATCTTTCATCCAAGAAGGAATAATCGTTCACACAGGTGAAAACTTGTGGCTAGAAATAGATGGCAGGAAGCACAAGGCTGTCGCTACAAAAGTTGGAGATGTATGGTGGGTTCATGTCTTGGGCCACACACTTCAATTCGAAGTTGTAGAGCCAGGTGCATCATCCTCGGATGACGAAGGAGGGCTTACTGCGCCAATGCCAGGCAAGATTCTCGAAGTTCACGTTTCTGTAGGACAAACTGTTAGTTCAGGTGACGTTTTGATGGTCATGGAAGCGATGAAAATGGAACACAAGATTGTTGCAGGAAGTGATGGGGTGGTTGAAACAATTCTCTTCAAAGAAGGAGATCAAGTACCACAAGGTGCAGAATTACTCACCATTTCAGAATAATTAACTCAGTTTTCTGATATTTGCTTCGATTGTTTCAGCACACGCTTCGAATACATCGAGGGATTGGCCAACTGGATCATCGAGTTCCCAGTCTTGGTCAATTCGAATCATTGGGCAGCTTACTCCGCAACCCATTGAAATGACCATATCGTATGATTGCCAATCGATATCATCCACAAGTTTTGGATGAAGCCCTTCAGTGCTAATCCCTTTTGATTCTAAAATCTTCAATGCGTTGGGACTGACATTATCTGCAGGATGCGTTCCTGCACTAGCAGCATCGTGACCGAGACTTCTAGCAATACCCTCTGCCATTTGTGAACGGCAGGAGTTTCCTACACAGACGAATAGTAGTCGCATGATGACTCTCTGGTAGCAGAGGCATATGAACAAATGCCACATAGCCTCAATAGATGTGGAGGCCGATATTGACCTATACGGTCGTTTTTGTGACCCTATTTGTCGCTCACATTATAGCCGCAGCAAACGACTTTGATATAATCTTCAGAGTTATAGCAGGTCTAATTACAGTTCAAACATTGTTTGCTGGATTCATTCTTCATTTGCTAAAAGGTGATGCACGTCATGCGAGGGTTCCCGTTATTGGATTGGGAGCAGGATTGGGTTGGGCATATGCCGGGATGCAATTGTCCTGGAGCATCCCTCTCTGGGTTTTTGCGACTATTGTTATCCAGTATGGTACTGAAAAAGGATTGAAGTATGATATGCCCGCCGAGGCAACTGATGGCTGATTCTCCTGTCAAGGTAAACAACCCCAACAACGCCCCTGCTGGTCCATCTCCGGAGGAGCAGAAGAAAATGGAAGCCGCTTACAGCCAAATGAAGCGTAAAATGGCGATATCAGAAATGGGTAAGTCGATTAAACACAAGATCATGGTTCTTTCTGGAAAGGGCGGAGTTGGGAAATCAACTGTGGCCACAGGATTGGCCCTTTCTCTAGCGCAACAAGGTCTCAAAGTTGGCTTGCTGGACATAGATATCACCGGTCCCAATGTTCCAAAGATGATGGGTTTAAGCGGGCGCCGTCTAAATGTCGAGAGTGGTAGAATTCACCCCGCCCAAGGCCACCTCGGAGTCAAGGTAATCTCGATGGCTTTCCTGTTAGAAGATGAGGACACGCCAGTAGTATGGCGTGGACCAATCAAATTAGGTGCTATTCAGCAATTTATCGGAGATGTTGAATGGGGAGAATTAGATTATCTGATTATTGATTTCCCGCCTGGTACCTCTGATGAGCCACTTACAGTAACTCAGAATCTTCCAGATATTGACGGAATGGTAATAGTAACAACTCCGCAAGAAGTTGCTTTGTTAGATTCACGTAAGTCGATTACGTTTGCAAACTCCCTGAAAGTTGATGTGATTGGTGTCATTGAGAACATGAGTGGTTATACAGTTCGAGGAAAAGCTCCATCTGGTATAGAAATCGAACTGGCCGCACCAGGCGGAAAAACAATCCGAGTTACCTCGGATGGTGATGGAAACTGGTCGGGAACCTTAGACATCTTCAAGTCAGGTGGAGGGCAAAAAACCGCGGTAGAATTCGGTGTACCTTTCCTAGGAAAACTTCCATTCGACCCTGGATTTGTGAGAGGTGGGGATGATGGAGTTCACCGAATTGTATCGGAACCTGAGGGCCCATCTTCTCAAGCATTTTCAGAGATAGTTGCTAAAATACAGTCCAAAGTCGAATCAGGTTCGTCTTCTGGCGGCCTAGAAATTATTTGAGGTGTTTTGATGAATCTCCCTGAATTAAAGCGTTTAGAGAGACGAGATTTAGACATGCTTCTTTCTTGGTCAGATGGGACAGAACACAAGATCACCTATGATGATTTGAGGCATGCATGCCCCTGTGCAAGGTGTGCGCCACAAAGAAACGATGAAGAATCTTCTAAAATTCTACGTAGAACCGTAGAAAATCTTCCTCAAGAAAAACCAACCGTAAGGCCAGTTGGAAATTATGCATTAGCATTTGAATGGGAAAATGGCTGTTCGGCAGGCATTCACCGATTCGAGAGGATTTGGCGCCTGGGTGAAAAGCAAGACCCCGACAATGGCAAAGCCTACGTTCATGGTGCATGGTAAAATTGCCCTTCAAGTCGTAATTGTCGGAGTAATACACTTGTATGCAATGTCGACACGGCAATAATAGGAGGTCTTACCGATGGATGGCGTATATCTTACTTGGTTAATCTCTGCATTGGCTATTGGTGTACTGTTAATGCCCTTGGTCAAGCCCCCTTGGTCTAGAGTTACTTTAGATGGTTTTATCGACTTTTTACGAAGGTACTGGCTACACATTTTAATGGTCTTACTAATTTACAATGCCAAGGATTTCTTAGACGAAGTCGATCGAATTCTTATGGCAAATACCGATGGTATGCTCAACATGACTCCGTGGATTTATGCCATTGAGGGAGAAATGGCGCTATGGGTTCAAGAAACATTCCGGGCGGATTGGCTCACGTCTTTCATGACACATTTCTACATTGTAGGATTCATGGTAATTTGTTATGTTTCAGTCTTCTACTTCGCATACTTTGATGACAGATATATGGCGGACAGAATAAGTCTTGCAATCTTCTGGGTTTACATTTTGGCAATACCTTTCTATCTGTTTTTCAACGTCCACGTAACTGGAAATTACATCCCTGGAATGGAGACTTTGGCCTACAACCATACTTCGGAAATCAATGATTGGTTCATTCGTATTGATCCTTTGACAAACGGTATGCCTAGTTTGCATATCGGCTTCCCGTTTGCTGTTTGGTTATGCTTACTAAGATTCGATACAGACGGTCGCTGGACAGTCTATCGTCGAATAATTTTTGCATATGTGGTATTGACTGCATTCTGTATTTTGTATCTCGGAATACACTGGTTTATGGATATCATTGGAGGAATGGTTGTAGCAGCTATAGCAGTGAACATTGCCGACAAGATGGCAGATCCTTTCTGGAGTATTTTCGATGAAAGAACTATCAACGCTAGACTTGTAACTTTACTGACAAACCCGAAAAGAGCCTTGAATGTGGTCAAGTCTAGTGCGTCTAAGCAATTCGCTAAATTTGCAAAGCCTACTAGCAAAGAGACTGGTGCAGTGCTTGCGGCGGTAATCATCGTAGTTGCTGGGGTAATCACTTGGGATTTAACCCACCAGTCAATTCCTGCTGGAGGCGTCGATGCTCCAGTGGGGGTAAAAGCGGCAGACGGTTGGTTGGCTACACTGGACGATAGAGGTGAATCGGCTTTATTGATTATACACGAGGTTGATGATTTAGAGTCACAAATAGACGTGATCCAACCAATCTTGGATTCAAATTCAACTTGGGATGTCAGAGAAGGTATGCTAATTGTCGCCAATCAAACTACCTTAATGGCTGTAAATTTGGAAACCCCCTCTGCCGCAAAAGTCACGCTAGAGGTTGACGAACCTACCGCTGTTGATATTATCTCAGATGACTGTTTTGCGGTTTTGGAAGATGGATTTGTAACATACTGGGATTTTGAAGGAAGGCAGAAACTAGGTCCAAATCCAGAACAAGGTGATTCAGTTATTTTGTTTGAATCATTTAATGGCCAAATAGCGTTAGTTTTCGAAAGTGAACCCGATACTGTACATCTTGGAATTGCTGATGCTATGGGATTAATTTCCATACAATTGAATGCAACAGGTGATTCAGATGAAGATGATATTTTGCTGGCAGCAGATTTGAATGTTGATGTAGAAAATGCGACAATTACAGACATCTCTTTGTCAAAAACAAAATTAGCAGCAACTGTGGATGTAAATGCAACATCTCGCTTGATTTTATTGGATACCATCAACGGTGAAAGTAAGATTATCTCCGACCACAAATTTGCAGCGTTTGACCCCCATCTTGATTACGGGGTTTTGATGTTCTCAGCATATACAGAAATCAATCCATTAGACGCTGCAGAAGAATATTCAGACAGAGAAATTTACATCCATGATTTGTCTACCAACTTGACAAAACCACTAACTGCTGATGGATTGGACCAGTGGGCACCATTGGTTTTAGAAGATCATTATGTGTATCGGCAAATGGATAGTTCGGGCGATATCAGCGTCGAGGTCCAACAAAAAGAGCCAACTCTTCAGGCTTATTCGTCTAACATTCTGAAGTTTGGTGTAATCCTCGTAATTTCTCTAGCGTTTGTCTACATAATGCAGAAGCAAAGAGAATCTAATCTCAGCCCCCGTGGTAGCGAACTCGCATCATGATTTGATTAAGCCTCGTTGTGACTTCTAATGCACTAGGGGGCAAACCACCTGGTGCGGCAACCGGCTTTCCTAATTCTTCATCTAGGGCAATATATCCCTTAAGGACCAAATCCATCGCTCCTTTGACCTCAGGGTGGCTAGCTCGTAAAATTTCATGTAAAACATGCAAATCAATACCAAATCCTTCGAGATCATATTCTCTTGACGACAATCCGAGGTCGATTAGAACGACTTCTCTTTGGTTTGTAATCAGGATGTTATTGGTTGATAGGTCACCATGATTGACAGCATTCCTATGCAATTCTCTAATCGCCTTGCCAACATCAATCAACAATTTTTCATCGTGCTCATTAGACTGAAGTATTTCGATCAAAGGCTTACCTTCGATTCTTTCCATGATTATTTTCGACTCGTCGATGTCAACATCCCATATCGCAGGCACAGGAGCTCCTCTTCTTGCAAGCCAAATTGTTAATTTGACTTCATTTGTCATCCGTTTCTTTGTTAAACTCGCATCTAAGTCAGGATGTCTCCAACCTCTTGGTCGGCGCTTTTTCAAGACAGCAGGGCGGCCATGCCATGTCCCTGAAATCACTTCAGCTTCAGCTCCAAGATGCAGCCTCTCACCTCCGGACCATGCTTGCATTGTATGCTCGTAAGTGTGAATGGTTGAAAAAGGGGTGCCTACACAGAAGCATGAGGCTAGACTATGACCATGTCCCTACCGATGTGCGCCATTGATTTCACAAGTGATGAAATGGGTCCTGAAGAGGCAGCAATTGCTGAAAGGATCAGCGAGCTTAAACAGCAACTTGGAGACGATTTACTGATTCTAGG
>CAXGTB010000004.1:0-24752 GCA_964012565.1 uncultured euryarchaeote
GTAGTTCTAAATACAGCCGAAACCGAAGGATGGGGTGTTGTAGCCATCACTCCCATTAATCGCGGAGAGTATGAATATGGTGCAACAACAGAATATCTACTCGTTACGTTAAAGAAATAACTTATTTTTAGAATTAAAATGGGTCCGTCCTAAACCCCTTTGCATTTTATTTTCCGATACAAAGGGAATTCAGTGGGTCGATACAGACGCTACCCTTCCGAATAGAAGAATCCTGGCGTCATTCTGTATAAATTAATTTCAATTGGAAATTTAATTTCGCAATTAGAAAATATGTGTTCGAACTTCACAAGATGAAGGCTTCTTTGGAGCTTCACTAAATCCGAATTTGCATGGTTCATTCATGTGTGTGAATTTACCGGCATCCTTTCCTGAAATTTGTGCTGTGGCAATCTTGATTTTGGATACACGGTCTATTGCATACCACTCTTTTCGATTGTTCTTGGTAATTCCATAAGTCCTAGTTCCAAAGAAAAGTTTCGCAAAGAAAAGCTCAACTGTTGATATGAACAATAGCGATCTCTTGAATGGGATTGGTAGTCCCCGATCCCAACTGAAATCTAGTTCCATCGTGTTTGACTTGACCTTCTGATTCCGGTCTTTTCCTGTTGTTACTATGTCCTCAAGCAATACCTCATCGAAGGAATACATGGCTGTGACGTAATCTACAATTTCCTGATTTGGTGCAATCAGCACTCTTGTACCATCTGGCTTAGCCCACATAATGTCAGTAAATTCGCCAAATGGTGATTCCTTCCATGCACCAACAACAATTCTATCCCCTGATTCAAATCCACTGGAAGTGATTCTTCCTTTGAAAATATCTAGGGAATCATGCAACTTCTCCCTACCTTTGAATGGTGTTACTTGGCCAACCCAAGTGATGATTATTATCAAAGCGATTTGAATGATTAATCTGACAACGTGCCAGATGTCATCAAATGTTTTCCCGTCAAGGGGTACATTGTTGTACCACATATTGAAATTCGCCCAGTATAATACGGCTAGCATCCATGCACCTCCAACAGAAGCCCAGGCTCTTGTTGCAGGAATGATAAACAGCAACCCGAATAGGATTTCAAATACACCACTTGCGTACACCCAGAATGTAGCATCGGGCAGTAAAGAAGGAACAATTGGTTCATACCATACGGGGTTGATGAAGTGATCAATACCGACGTTGATGAAGGCTAAGCCTAGGACAAATGCCACCAAATCACGGAAAGTGATTTTGTATCCCACAGTCTTCCGGAGTAAATCACATGTAAAAAGAAATGTAAGCAGCCAAAGAAGAATTGGCTGTTTGAAATAAAAAAAGCCCCTCACAGGAGCGAACTCCTGAGAGGGGCAAAGTCCCGCAAGGGCGTTTCAACAATGCATCATTGCATCCTTAATTCAAAGGTGCTCGATACCTTGCTTGCTTACGTTAGCCTTCTTGATCTTGTCAGGAAGCCACGCTGGGCCGTTTGCAGGCTTGTCGACAGTTTCGATCTTCCCAGTGAAGACGTGGACTCTCTTGGTTCCACGCTCACGGAGACGGATCTCTGTGTGTCCACGGGTAGCAGCTTTTAGAGCTGCTCCACGTGGTTGTCGGCTTGCAAATACTTGGCTTGTGTCTTTCCCGTTCTTCATGAGAACGAAATACTTCTTTTCACCCATAGGTTATACCTCGTCCCGCCTACGATAATATCAGGGTTATAATATTTCCCCCGTCAAACCGCTATACTGCGCTACATATTGTACGCAGTAGTCCTTTTCAAAGTCGACTTTAGAGCAGTATAGTCTTTAGATTTGGCTTTAAATTTCTGCACCTGCAAGAGTTTTGGTTCCAGTAACTCCAGGGACTTGTCGAATTATATCTACCACTATTTTTGCTATTTGTCCCAATACTTCTGCTTCGAGTTTCACAATGATATCATAGTCACCAAAAAGTAGAGTTGCATCAACCACATTTTCTATATCTTTCATAGCCTGAAATGCATTATATTCCTGACCTGGTGAAACATTGACTAAGACATAACCTACTGCCATGTAGGTCCTAGCAACTCAACTATCATGAAGTCTATGTTCACCTTAGATCTTCAAGACTAGTTCTGTACAAGTCCCATTGGTCTTCTTCCCAATCTTCGGGGATAGGTCCATCTAACCAGTTCAGAAATTCTTCAAGAGTCCACCCTTCAGGAATACGCTCGTCTCTTTTTGGTGCTTCATCTTCGTTGGTCCATGTCTCGGTTTTTGTTTCCTCGCGTGCGCGCACGCGCGAGATAAGTAAAGAGACGATTAGAATAAACACCAGTCCTCCGATTGCAATTGGTAATACCATAGATTGAGAACTATCATCAGTCTCTTGTTCTAGTTCTCCGCAATCTGTTATACATTCTAGAGGTTCATCAACTATAATTTGTGCATTATAGTTTACAGTATTATCACTCCAATCCTTACAGGACAAATCTATCGTTAGATTCCCTTCAACATTTGTTGGAAGTAGCCAAGAGGACGACCAGAAACCAATGCCATCCAGGTCTGAAACAACAGATTCAGGCGTGGTGTAAATTATTGATCCATTTACTTGATAGTTTACGAGGCATGTTGCATCTATTCCATCAGCATCATCCATTTCGACCAGTATTTCCAGCAATGATGCGTGAGATAGGTTAGACGGGTGTGTAACCGTAATTTCAGGAGGAGAATGTAAGAACTCAAAATTGAGGTAGGAGATTGATACAAGCTCGTCGATATCTACCACTCTAACTCCGAGTGACCCATTACCCGGTATGAACGAAGAATCCAATTGTATTCTGAAATGATGTGCAGAATTTTGCTCGGCCAAGTCATTGCCACATTGCATCGAGCCTTGACTCGGTGCTGATACAATCCAACCTAACTGTTCTAGTGTAGCGGTTACATCACTAATTTGTCTAGATGAACGAATCCTAACCACTGCATCAGCGGTTTGGCCGAACATCAGTTCTTGGATTTCCACGCCCTCTTGACATAGGTCAATTGAAAGGATTTCAGGGGGGCTCAAAACGATTGGTGTTTGTATACTGGCTGAGTTACCAACACCATTGGCTCCAGTTATGTTCACTGATAGAATCAAATTTCCGCTATCGATACTTTCTGATGTAGTCAATGGTAAAGTTACAATTCCATTTTCAAATTCAATTGGCATTGAATATGGAAGTTGCCCAGGCCACATGACGGTCAAATCCCCGTAAACATTGTCGATTGAATCGTCGTAATCAGTTACTGTCACTTCGATGTATTCTTCTCCTCCCCCGAGGACATTTTCTACTGGGTTACCACTGCTATCTACAATTCTTAATTCGGCTTCAGGCGGTTCGTCAGCCACTGGAATTGTTCTTTGTTTGATGAAATCTCCGTCATGAGTTCTAAGTTCAATTTTGAAAGATTGCAAACTGGTTTCGGTTGGAAGTGTGAATGATGCAATGTAACAATGGTGTTCTGAACTACTACCTGAAACATAAGTCAGTCCGTCGATTTGCCCTCTTGTTGAAGTGATTATTGGTGCATGTAATCCCCTACTATGGTCTGGATCAAGTACACATGCTTTCAGGGTTAACACGTACCCTCGTAAAACACCCTGCGTAGGTATTGAAGTGAGAACTGATGCACCACCCCAATTAGGGTCATCAACTCCTGAAACATGAACTCCAAACCAAAATGCAGGAGCGTCCCTAACCATCGCAATCCCATTTGAAACCAGAATGGTGGAAATGTTGGATTCATCTGTTGCCACAGCCTTGAGGTCTAACATTCCCAATTGAACATCTGTTGGTAATTCGATTGTGGTCCACCACAGATACCCATCCTGGCTACCCGTTCCCTGCCAAGTCCATTCTGTACTGTTGTTTCCAGATGTTATTCGCCATGCTAATGATACGTTCTGAATTCCGCTGTCATCGAGGGCTTCGATACTGCAAACAAAACGATCACCTCTGCTATATTGAGAAGAGTCACAAAATAAATCTTCAATCTCGGGAGCACTGTTAGCCCAAAGGGTTAGGTCAAACAAATTGTTGTCAATATTTCTTTCAGGATTTAGTAGAGATGATGCTTCCCATCTGATTGCAAGATTATTCCAACCCTCTCTAGATGTATTCAATTGTAATTTGATAATTTGTCGGCTGCCATTTTCAGAACCACTTGGTAGGGTCATGCTGTGATTAGTCAATACAACACTTCCTAATTTATCTAAAACTTTGAGATTTCCAATCGCTTGACCAGGGCCGATATTTTGCATGGCTATTTCTATTTCAAAATCATGGTATTGAGATACATTTCCTACTATTCTAACGTCGATGATTTCGATATCATGAACTACGTCAGCATATGGACTCATTTTTGGATCGCCGACTACAACTCCCATCCAACTGATCATAGTATTTGCAGCAGCATAAGATTCTGCAAGGTTGTAACCGCTAGAATATGAAGGAAGTAATACACTTGGTGAAGATACAGCTGTAAGATATGGTTCATACACATAGCCTTTGATTCCACTTGCACCATCTTCTAGAATATCTGCAACTAGAGATTGACCATAAGAAGTACCCCATTTGAATGACCGAGCTCCTGTGCTAACTGCGGTTTCAACTATTGAACCATTCACCCAATCCATGTGCGGCCTGATTATTCTAAGGACTGCAGAATCAATGAATAGGGAGCCATCTGTTGAGGTTGGAACTATGTCAAGGGAGATGCGGATTTTCATTGAAGTTGCATTTTCATGAGGTCTAAATCTCACGTCTCTGGAATCCCACGATGTGGTAAAATCCTTTTTCGAAGACTCATTGTAACTCAATTCTGTGCCACTGGAATCATATGAAGTGACTTCGAGTTGATATTCACCAAATACGTCACCATCCCTTTTTCCATACGAATAGACTACCCAAGCGTGATTGGTAAAATTTTCTGGGATGCTATGTATCGTTTCTAAGTAAGCAACGTCCTGGCCATTTCCAGAATATGCACTACAGTTGTTCACAATATTTCTATTCAGTACGGTGATCGAACTATTATTGAGTGCTGTGTCCCAAATCATCACATTGTCAATCATACCTTCAAAGTATGAACTGTCAGCTCGATTGACTCCAAGTTTGTACAAGTCAAAATTGTTGAATGAACCATTCGGGTAGTAGTTCGAATTAACCAATACTCCGTCCAAATATTGATTCACATTTCCTGATTCATAAGATGTAACCAAGTGGCTCCATTGCTGTGGTATTACGTCACCAAATACCTTTGTTTGGTTATTGTGCAGTCTCCATTTAGCGCTATAAATTGCATGCTGGAAAGAGAGGTTAGATCCAGCATTATCACCGATTGCAAATGTAGAGGAATAGTTCGATTGATTAGTTGAGTTAGCCCATACCCATTGACTGATTGTGAAATCACCACTCCAATCATCAATATCGATTTTAGCATAGTCATCATCACCGTCAAACCACAAACAATTGCCATCTACACAGGTTTTCCAATTGCTTGCATTCATTCCATTTAGACTGAAATTCGTATCACTGCCAATCTCATCTAAGGTCGAATTACCGCTACCTTCCTCGAAATTCCATTGATGAATTAGGTTGTCTACTTGAGGAATGTAATCTCCATGTACGTAGAATGCTGAAGCGGGGATTGTTGCCTTTGTGACATTAGGTCCTTCCCAAGAGAATCTTAGTCCGTGAGGGCCACCTCCTTGGAAGAATTCAATTCTGAAATCATGTTCTCCTGCACTCAAATTTACATTTCCAGAATATTCTCTCATTCCGTGCATTCCGTAGTTTTGGATTAGACTTACTCCATTAATCCAGAGTTCTGATCCATCGTCTGTGTTCAGATAGAATGTCCAATTGCCGGATTC
Organism: uncultured euryarchaeote; assembly: GCA_964012565.1. Lineage (GTDB taxonomy): Archaea > Thermoplasmatota > Poseidoniia > Poseidoniales > Poseidoniaceae > MGIIa-K1. The sequence goes on from CAXGTB010000004.1 coordinate 5,897, forward strand.
AGGTACGTCAATTATTCCGCTGAATCTAGCACCCCAGTTATTTTTGAATCTGTCATCTAACCCAGGATATGGGTTTCCTGATGATGAATATGCGAGATCGCTTTCAACCCTCACATGGTCAGGCTCTCTATCAATCAAATCTGGCATTTTAGATGAATCGAAACTAATCCCTTCATTATCGAAATATTCTGCGTAAATCCCTTGCAGCATGTATCCTGTTTCTTGATTACATTGAGAAGAAATCGAGGCTTCAAATGCTCCATTTCCACCTTGTTTAGTCGAGGTTTGATAAGACCAGTTAAACGAATCTCCTGAACTTACAGATGGAGCTGATATATTCCAATGCCTAGATCCACTAGACCAACTTGAATCCAGAGTATCAAAACCACCATTTGCAAGGTAATTTTTATTCCAATTACCATCATTACTTCCCCAAGAAGCATATCCGATAACATTCGACATGTTGGTTATGAATTCAGTTTCTTCGTCAAAATAGACTGGTAAATTCATTGTTCCGTTCAGAGTAGTATTTGTGGCATACAAATCATCATTCCAGAATTTGTATCCCGTATCATTCCTGTTTGTTGCTAAATCAAGGATGTGTGTTCCTCTAGAGCCGTAAGAGTTGTTTGCCTTTTCAATTAACTCTAGGGCCGTATCTACTGTGTATCCCGTTAATCTCGTTACAAGGAAAAAACCATATTCGTCTCTCGTGAATTCTTCCATCTGCTTTCCTGCCAAAGGTCCATAGTTGTGATTACTCCACATATCTTCTCCAATCTCGGAATCATACGCTCCACCTGCAAGAGAGATTTCTTGGTCGAAAGATGCTTTGTTGTTACCTCCGTTTATCCTTAAGGGGATTCCTTTGGTGGTAACGAGGTAGTTCAACTCAGTGCCATTGTAGGTTGACAACATCATCTTGAAAGGGTCTAGGAAGTAAGTATTGAACTGGTTTCGATTTATGGTTTCACCAGTAGGATTTGATGAGTTGTCGAAAATGAACACTCGATCTGCACTAATATTCCTCGCTGTAACGAATGCCCAACCTATCGTTCGACTAGCTTCGGAATTATTGTTAATCAATACTGCAACATCGCTGTAATCAACTGCAGTAGATAGGTTAAATCCGCTAGGTACTGCAACAGTTCGTAAGGGAGTTTCGTTCCAGATGTCGTTTGTGACGCTGAAGCCTTCAAAAATATCGGAAGTAAAATCTTCATTTTCGACTTTTTGATTTGGCAAATGTATGGTGCTTATTACGAAAAGCGCGACTAAAAAAAGCGCTTTTCGAGGGGGGCTCATACTTACTTGGACGGGATATTGTTCAAAGTCACTTCGCATGCTTGTATTAGCCAAAATTGTGATTTTTCGCGCAAAATCGTCAATGTGTATATGAAGGACGGCCCCCCCTGCTCAAAACATGGTCGAGTTGTACATGGCGCGAACCTGCAAGTGGGGAATAGTTCGAGTCATCGGTGGAGACCTACATTTGCAAGAGGCAGATGTTGTAATCACACCTGCAAATAATCGCTTGTCAGGACGAGAAGGTTTGGATGCACAAATTCACAAAGCTGCTGGGGATGAATTGAGACAATTTTGCCGTGATATCAGTGTTGAGCAAAGAAAACTGAATCTTCCTCCTTGCCCTGTAACTACTAACGTAGTTTCTAAACCATATGAACTTGAAAAGCGTTTCAAGCACATCATTCATGTTGTTAGCCCAGATTGCAGAAGGCCAAATCAGGATGAAGCAAGAAGAGATTTGCTTCCAGCAGCCTACTTTAATCTCTTTGAAACACTGAAGGGAATGAAAGGTATCAAGGTAATTATGGCACCTCCTCTATCCATGGGTGTATTCTCATACCCTCACAGGGAAGGTGCTCGTTTAACTTTAGAAACACTTCTTGGAATTATGGACGGAGAAGAAGATCCTGGAATCAAGGAATACAATATCGTGGTTAAGGAAAGGAATTTCATCAATAACATGCGAACCGTATATCGTGAATCAGAAGATCAACTTCCTGGAATAGATACCACGATGGTATGAGGTGTTCAAATGGTCGATCTGCCAGCTATGGTGGCTTCGGCGATAGAGAGTGAACGCTCATCATTTACTGCTGCAGTATTACTTTCAAACAATTCCAGAACAGTCAAGAAAATTAGGGAGATACTTCCCAAAAAGTTGCGGATGGTCACACTCACTTCTTCTGCAAAGGTAAGTGAAAGTTTGAACGAATTAGGTTTCGAAGTAAAAATACTAGAAGATTCACTCTCTTCTCAAGGTTTGTCTGTATTGAATAGTTTACACGACATAATACTCCAAGGTCTAGGCGAAGGTCGTTTCACTTCTAATGATAGAATCTTGGCCATATTGGCAGAACCCATGAACGGAGTTATTGTTATCGAAGCAAGTACACTGGCTTCCAATAAATTAGCGATTATGGCAAATGAACATGAAATCGATATTGAGGTGCTGGCTAAACTGATGGAACTAGCCCGCTATATCGGCGGGCGTGGTCGTGAAGGTCATGCCGTAGGGGGTCTATTTGCGATAGGATCAGTACCTAAGCTTAGGAGATACAGTACTGCTCTTGTTCTAAATCCATTCAAGGGACATTCGGATAACAAGAGAGACGTGTCCCTCAAAAACAATCACGAAACTTTGGCGGAGTTCGCTTGGCTTGATGGAGCAATTCTGTTCAATTCAAAAGGAATCGCTAGCGATGCTGGAAGATACATCCAAGTTCCAGCAGGAATTAATCCAAAACCAGGAGAGGGAGGAAGACATCTTGCTGCTAGAGCGATTAGTCAACTCGCAGATTCAATTGCTATTTGTGTATCATCCAGTGGTGTGATTACTCTTTATTCCAAAGGTAGAGAAAGATATCGCGTTAGGCTTTCTTGATTGCATCTTCCATTGTGATTTCACCACAGGCGACCAATCTTGCAAGTTCAGTTGATATCGTTAAGCCTCCAGAACTAATTATTCTCGATTGCCTCTGAATCTCTTTGAGATCTCCTTCAGTAGGCCTCAATTCACGAATTTTGTAGACTCTATCACCGCTCATCAGTGCGATTCTAGTCGCTGCACGTAGATGCGTTTTGACCCTTGAACCGAAACTTGTTTTGTATTCGCTAACTTGTATAGTGACGAGTCCTCTAAGTATCAACTGATTGATGATTCTGTCTCGAATTAAAGGTGCACCATCTCCCACCTTTACACACATTCTTTGGTGTTTAACAGCGGATGATAATCCAATAATGTGATCACAAACTCCCTCGATATACTCCAGCTGGGCGCTCCCCACAACTACGCCATCAGCCAACCAAGCAATACCCGGTCTAGGTCCAGGGTCTACGCCGAATACTAACTCGACTGCATGATCTAGTCCTTTTGAAGCTTGAATTGCTCTTTCTACAGAAATTTCTAGTGTCTCTTCAGTAGCAGGAATTTCTCCATCATGAACTTCTTCAGGAGATGTCAGTAAGATACCATCCCACCTTTCATCACCTGCAAGCATGACGAAATTACAACCTCTCCGCTTTAATTCTCTCATCAGATGAAAAGAAAGCCGGAAATCATTCGTCCTAACCGCAATCCTGCGCACATACTACGCTAGCACCAATCACGCTTCAATATGACGCGTAAACAGCGATATCATCAAAAGCATTTGACATAGATTGTCTATCGTGGCAGGACAATATGAGAGAGAACTCCGAGCAGTTCTCGCAGGTATACCAAAAGGAGTAGACGCAGTTACTAGATCTTGTGACCCTGTTGCGAAGGCCAAAGCAAGACAGGTTTTAGACAGGCCTTTTTTGGTGGTCAGAGCAGCGGGATCTGGGATGGAAGGAAGTGGAGATTTACTTGCACTGCGTGGTGATTTATGTTTCCCGATTGAAGTAAAGACTTCAAAGAAAGCCAAATTGTATCTGTCTGGTAGGACATGGGATCAATATCAAGCGATGATATACGAAGGTCAACGTTGTGAACTGATGCCTCTTTACGCTTACAGATTGAAAGGTGTACGCGGGGACTCTTGGCGAATTTTCAGAGTAGAAGTTGGGAAATTAAACGGAAGATTGGGAATGCTAACGAGAAGAATTCCCCCTTTGCCACTTACAAGGAACGGTAAACCATTTCTTGATTGGGAGCAGGGAATGCCTTTGCATAAATTCCTAGCATTGGTATGCAGAAAACAGGAAACATCCTCATTAAGCTACGTTGAAGATAGAAGTAAGGTAACTGAAAAGATAACAGAAGGCGAATCTGAATCGCCACAATTACTTATCACAGATATGGTGCGCCAATAAGGAATATTAGCACCATAAATAGCATCAAGGATGAGATTGTTGAAGCCTTTCTTGTGAAATGCTCAACCCATAGTGGATGCAATTTGTACAGGCCGGTTTTTTTACCTAATTTACGAACACCAGACATCATTCCATGCACGATATCCTTGAACAGATGTCCACCATCGAAAGGAATCATAGGGAATAGATTGGTTAATCCTAGCAGTATGTTAACCCAAATTAGCCAGAACAATAGATTGATCAAAAATACTAATCCGCTCAATCCAATCGTACTTGCTAGCCAACCATCTCCCGAATCAAGCATTTCTTCTTGAGCGGGATGAATTGCTACGCCTTGGTATTCAAACGGAGTAATTAGAATTTGGAGTGTATTTATTGGAACACTGATGACGTATCCTAAGGCACTGGTCTCATAGTCAGGATGCGCCCAACCGGCAAGCCTGTCCACTCCAGCAGTACCGCCGGCAAGATTTTGCACACCAAGGAAAGCATCACCTCGTTCTATGTCCATCGATTCGATAACTTCTTCATCATACCCTAAGTCAAGATAATGCTCATATTTGTCTGTGAGATTTACCATTAAAATCTCAGTTGTACCGTTACTGTAGCGAACAACTTCCATCGGCACAATCTGACCAGCAGACAATTCTTCCATCACATCTGAGAAATCTTCTCCATCAGAAATTTCAGTTCCATTGATTGATGTAATTACATCCCATGCTTCCAACCCTGCTTCATCCGCTCCTGACTCAACAATAATTTGGCTAGAGTGTACACCAGGATCTGCGGCAGTAAATTGTCCAGCAACCTGTCCAAGCACAACGATTAGAATGAATGCAGCGAATATATTGGTTGCAGGTCCTGCTGCAAACATCCTTTGCCTTTCCCGACGCGGTGAATTGACAATTTCATTGTATTCTGGTTCTGCAAATGCTCCAAGAGGGAGGGGTCCGGCCATTAGAAGGCCGAAATTACGAACTCTCATTCCATGGGCCCTTGCTTGTATTCCATGTCCGAATTCGTGTATTACTAGGCATATTACAAAGGCAATAACTCCCCACCCAAGCGGAATTATTGGACTCAATCCGGGAATTGCAACTAGCTCAGAAACAGGTCTTGCTTCTTGCTGATTACCCATTATTACTGCCGAAATTATTGCTAGGATTATTCCAAGTGCTACAATCAACATTGCTCCCCAGCATACCCACAAGGATACTTCTCCGTAGGCGCGCCAAAATTTCCTTGGTTTGGAGATTGTTTCGAGTGATTTTTTTCCTTTTGCAGTCCTTACCATCAAAACCATGCCAAAGAAAATTCTTGATGCGTTCCACTCGTCTAGTTTACCACTATTTTCCCAGTGTCTGAGGAGAATATACCATCCGATTATAGCGAGCAAAACAATTTCCCAGCCGATTGATACCGACAGGAAACCGCTTGCCATGTTTGCCCCGAATCAGTGCTCACACTTCAATGCCATGTCGCTTAGTTCTTCAATGACTTAGCACTGGCAGTGCCATGGACGCAGTGAGTCATGAAGTCAACTCATGGATTATCGAGGCGTTGGGTGAGAAGCCTCTTGAAATTTCAGTATGGGCACAAGAAGATGATTCTGTTCAGCTTTTTTTGAAACTTAGCGATAGAGTTGCAATCATGATATTGTCAACTGAAGATGACGAAATCATAGAACAAGATTCCCTAATTATCCGGGAAAGTCAATGGCAACTAAACTCTATCCAAACCAGAAGAATGGCAGATGGTTTTGTACGCTTCAAGCATCGTTCAAGTGAGATAATTTTAGCACCAAAGGTTAGATCTCCGGATTGGGCTTCAAGTTTGCTTGAGGGCTGGCTGAGCGATATACGCGGAGAATCAGGAATTCCAAAAACAAGGCAACAACGTATCTCTACACTCATGCGAAACAGGGACAGAGTCGAAAGACTTCTAGATCAGGCTGATTTAACAGAGATTGTAGATGAAATAAGGTTCGTTGAACACAGACTGGATAGCGCAGATTACAAATTAGCAGGTTCAGATGCTGCTTACTCTTCTTCAGAAGAATAGATTTTTGCGATAACTTCCTCTCTTTCGGCTTCAATAACCTCTGGCGAATTTTTGAGGAGCCTGTTTACCATTGGGTCAATCATCATCGGTAAAGCCAAGACGGCCCCAACAAAGAGAATTAGATACATGAAAGATTGTCCAGGGACTTGACTAACTCCCGGCGAATCTCCTCCGCTGACCATTAATTTTACAGTTCCTAGCCACGGAATCTCTGCTCCTGAGATTCCTATGACCCAATCTTCTTGCACGGGTCTAATCATTCCACTATGGATTGACATCAGGCCATTTGTTGAATATTTACCAACAGCTTGGTCGTCATCACAATTGTTGTTGTCTCCCAGAGTGATGTACCCCGGGCTCATTGGAGTGTAGTTCTCAACGCTATACCATTTTGAATCCTCATGTCCTACCACTTCGCTACACTCGTATTCTCCAGCGCTGTTTCCATCAAGTACAAGATTGATTTTAGTGACTCTAATTTGATCTGAACCTGGGACAGACCACGAAGTAACACAAGCATCTTTCCAAAATACACCTACTTCACATTGGCTTTCGTTGTTAGTTGGTACAGTATCTCCCACTACAACCTCGAACAAAGCACGATGAATAATAGGGGTGCTGTCGGTTTCCCCATTTCTCTCGAAAATTATTACGTCGCCTTCCATTCCTAGTGATTCGTATTCATAATAATCAGATGACGGATCTGTCGCTTCAACAAAAGTGATTATTCTTTTGTTATCCGGTGAATGAACCAATACTAGGTCCCCTGCATCAATAGTCCCAACTTCTCCATCGGAATCATGCTGCATAGAGTTTGATTCTACTACAACAAGCGGTGGCATAGAGCCTGTGTGCGCCCACATTGCGAGCACAAGTAATGCAATCATTCCCGCCGCCAAAACAAGTTCGCGGGTGAGAGTGCGCACCGGATCAGATTCGCTCATTGCAACTACCCAGTAATCAGCGCTTCTTCAATCCCTTCTCTTGTAGGAAGGAATTCCATGCATCTAGATGGCCTCCTCCAAGTAGTCGAGCGGCTTCATCACCGTCTGCTTTCGACTTTCTAATTTCAGAGAGAGACTTGTTTGCCATAATTGAGTCAAGTGTTTTTGCATTCGAACTAAGGTTAAGGAATGCAGGTGCTGAAACCGCAAGACCAATCGCTCCAATAACAATCAATACAATTGAAGCACCTGTATAATCAGAGAAATCAGCATTATCTTGTAAAAACAAAAGCTGGGCCCCTGACATAGCGGTCAGTAGGCCGAATGCAAATGTTGCAGTTCCTGAAATTCGTAGTTGGTTTCCGTACTGATTTTCCCACCATCCCATGTGTCTCGCCTGATTGGCGAAAGGTAGCCTTCTTATTCGATTTTCCTATTTGTGAAAGTGACTTGACGGAGCATTGTTCAAATGTGATGAACCCGCGTGGGCCGAAGGCCCATAGGGTGAAGAGGCGAGATTCAGATGAAAAAATCACTATTCTTATGCACAATTTTCCTCGTCTCATTATTCTCTCCAGTGGCACTTGCTGGGGTAACAGAAACTCAGTTCCAAGATGGCTCCACGTCCTACAGTCACACTTTCACAGGCACTGGTGATGGATTTGCAGGCAACCTTTCATTCCCATACGGGGCGGAAGTCACAGCTGCATCATTCGATATTTCAGGAGAGTCATCTTCTACCAATTGGGCTAATTTGACCACAGATTCTGATTTTGGTGGTTCCGGTACAGGTTCATGGAGTGGGGCCCCTCCAGGGTTTGGATATGGTTACAGAACTAGCCTCGATGTTAATAATGACCAGGTACAACTCACCGGAACACCAACTGATGATGTCAACGGTATGGATAGGTCTACAGAAGCAACCTCTACTGGTACAATCAACAATACTGGTGGATTCGCAGCAAATGGTGACCAAGGATTCATTGGTTCAACCAAGCCACTAACAGCTCTAAGCCTAACCGGTTCATCTTCCAGTTATCGAGGATTTATCGTAGCGCATGGTGATGAATATCACTCAGCAACATACACCTCCACATACCCATCAAGCACGCCTGTTATCAAGCGTTATAATTCTACAACTGGTGCTTATATTGGTTCAGCGAGCATTTCATTTGGCAGCCAATGCAGTACTACCGCAATGTACTATGCTTACGATGCAACAAGTGACGGTAATGGAACTGCTTGGACAGTTTCTTACAGCTACCGCCTCATCGTGAAGTGGACAATTTCAAGCACTGGAACTTGGACATGTGTACAAAGTTACAACAGTCCTGCAACAAATTTGTATCCATCAGGAGTGGATATCGATGAGGATACAGGCAAGATGTTTGTGTTATACTATCAATCCTCATTCCCTAATTATAACAGATATTTGTATGAAGTAGATCCAACAAATCCGACCAGAATCAATGGAAGTTGGCTCTTAGGAACTCGTGAAGAATTGGGTTCAACCAGCACTCAACCAGGCGGTTTAGTAGTTGATTTACCAAAGATTGTAAGCAATGAATATTACCGAAGTGAAGGATATCACAACCATTTCACAATGGATGGGATATTTGTTGAGAGAAATGGGAAAATCAAAATTTCTGGCGGCGGGCATTACGGAATGGATCAACTTGGAGACAACTCGATTGGTTATCAGTGCCATTACTCATCATATTGCTCTGGTAAAACCAACAAAATTCAACGCATGGGGTCTGGTGTAATTTATGATTCGAGATCAGTATCCACTTCATCATCAGTCGTAACAAGTTACACAAACACGATTTCAAGAAGCGTGACAGAACTTACAGTGTCTGCATTAGTTGGCTATATTCCAAGTAACACTTCGATTGAGTTAGAAGTTTCAAATGATGGTGGAACTACATGGTTAAGTGGTGTGTTCAATCAAAAATTGACTTTCCCCTCAGCGGGCTCAAGCATAGTTTGGAAAGCCTACCTGAATGGGACATCAACCGAAACTCCTGTTCTTGATTTTGTAAGTCTTTCTTACACTGCAAATTATCTAACTAGTGGTTACATGTATCTCCGTTCTTCAGGAATTTATAGTTCCACTACTGGCCCAGTGGCAATTACAAGTTGGTGGAATGCATCAACTCCATCTGGAACAAGTATTACTGTCGAAATTAGAGATAGTGGTTCTACAAAAACGGTATCAAATAGCGGAGATACAACGCAGTTGACTTGGACGAGTTCATATCTCTACATCTATGTAAGACTATATTCATCAGGTTCTGATACTCCTACAATAGAAGACCTCAACTTTGCAATGTATACCAATGCTCCAGAAAGAGTGGGTATTGACATCGGTGGCGATGGTTCAGACGAATGGGAAAGTCAGGGTATTTTGTTCGGGACTACTACTCAAGGAGGCATCAATTTTGTCAATGAATTTAACAAATTGATTCCCGATACTGGAGCAGGAACCGCAATTATTCCAGTCCACGTTACTTCTGAGTCTGCAGGGATTGTCACTCTTGAAAGATTCAGTGTAACATATTCAATCAATACTGTAAATTTGGATATTACAATTCCAGAAGGAGAGATTCTTCACGAGAGAACTGAGCCTTATGAGGTTGTTACTAGGCATATTGTCGGAGACGGTGCTACAAATTACATCCAGTCAGCTGAATTACAATTCATAGCCACTCCAGCAGCAAGTGCTCCGATACTTGAATGGCAAGACGGGGATATTTTCCCCTCTCCTAACGATCCTGATGATTGGATTGAAATCGATCAATCTTCATGGTCAGTTGAAAATAATGGGATTCTTGAAATTCATTGGAAGTTCTATGTTACATCCAACTTCCCTGACCAAGATAATGTTCGATTTAGAACAAGTTGTACAGATACATCTGGTCCTGGGGGAGCAACTACTCCTGCGCCTTTATCTAGCGAAACTGGATTAAGAGTAAACAACTCATTTGGTCTAGGTTGGATGAAAGTCAGAGATAATGATGGCGAGGTCACATCTGACGATGTTGAAGATGGAAGCTGGGTTGCTGCAGGTGAAACATTGTACTTCCAAGGCGCAATGTGGTTCGCAGATTCTACAGACGCTCCAAAGGATAGTGCATTCGACATAAGAATCGCTCAGAATGGCTTTGTCAACTCAAACTGGAGAGACACCTCTAACGTGAATGGCTCATTCTTTATCTCAATTCAAATGCCTGATATCGATGTTGAGAGCGGATTGACCTATGAAGTTCAAACCTACAACGAAAGAGACGCTTCCATGGTATTGGCCTCAAATTCAGATTGGTTTAGAACATACAAGGTTGATGCAACGCACCCTGAAGCAATGATGACATCTCCAGAAGATGATGCATATGAAGCGGCTGATGAAACTCAGAAGGTCAGTATTTCTGTCGCAGATGCAGTTGGTAGCCCTACAGAATTAACCCTCTATTATTGGGTTGAAGCAGACCACGACCTAAACAGAAATGGTGAAGCAGACCCAACAGAATATGCACACAAAGTAGTATCCAATCAAACAAATGCTGGTTACAAATTGTTTACAACTACAATCGACCACTCTAGGAATCCAAATATGGGCCGTGTTTCTTACTATTGGGATGGAGGAGATAATGCAGGAAACCCTCTACATTACTCTACAATTATTGATGAGGAAGAATACAGTTGGGAAAGCGGTCCTGGATTTGATTCAGACGATGCAACTTTCAGAACCAGAAAGGACTCGAGTGCTATTTTCACTGGTCTTGATTGGGTAGGACACAGCGATGGAGCCCCAATCTTTGCAGGTACTGAACAAACAATATCTCTGGGTCTGATCGATGCTAATACTGCTATTGATTTCGAATATATCGATTTAGTATTCGATTTCGAAGGACCAGACAGTGAAGTCGACCAGCAGAGAGTTTCATATTATGGAATTACTGACATGTTTGCTAGTAACTCAGATTACATCGATCTAGCATCATCATCTAGCATGGTACAAACAACAAATGATTCTGGTATGCCTCTAATTTTACTTGATTTCCACTTCACAATGGATTGGAATTGGCCAGATGAAGATATTTCAGACCTTGCTCTAGAATACAAGGAAAGAGGATCAGACTTCCCTACTAGGCATATCATTTCAGAGCATACATTCACAGTAGAGAATGATTTGGTATTGGATGCATCTTCCTTCTTGGTAGAGGATATTAGCGAGCCAAGAACAGGAATTGTTGCAGATGGTAGCAGAGTAAGAAATGATGACAGACTGGAATTTACTGGTAGAGTTATTTACGAAGGAAGTAATGTTCCCGCTCCAAATGATGCATCTATCGCAATCGAAGTATTCGATGGACAAAGCGTTTGGTCAGACGGTTCAATCGCTTCAGATGGCGGTTACTCAGTGGAGGTTCCACTTTCACATGCAGAAACTCTTCGTTCGTCTCCGACTAGGACTTGTTTGATTTCCATTACTGGAATTCCAGGAACAGGAGAAGATATGACGGGTCAAACCGTTTCTACCACTCTAAGAGTTGTAGTCGACGACACTGCTCCTAGAGTAGTTAGTAGAGCAGAACCTCTGAATGTAATAGATATCTCAGCAAATACCGATTTGACAAAGGTACCAGTGCAATTCCACGGAACAGAAGATGCTGATATGACTGGTTCAGAACAGATTGTTCATTGGGTCATGCGTGATTCTAGTCGGACATTGACATTAGGTGCTGGCCAATCTGTACTTGGAATGCAACAAGATGGCCAGAGTGTAATTTGGACTGGGACGGTAGATTTGACCGATGGTGATAGAATTACTCTTAGAGAAGGCGATTGGGTAGGTTTCTACTTAACAGGATATGACTCTGCAGGAAATGAATTCCCTGTAGTTTCTAATTCCGAGGCTAGCCCTATTGCGGAGATCGCTGCAGATGACACAGATTTTGAGAGGCAATGGATCCGATTGGGTGCAATTGGCCCTCAATTGAAGATTAGCTCAATTACACTGTCCGACGACCATGTAGCTCCTGGACAGGAAGTTGAAATCACCGCAGACGTCATGAATGTGGGTGGAGAAACAAACTTCCAATTCAAAGTTGCATTCTATGCTGGTGACGCAATCGTACCTTTCGAAACCGTGACACTGAATAACATCGGCGCGAACCAAAACATTCCAGTAAGCGCTAAGTGGAATGCAAAGGAAGGAATTGAGAGAATTCGAGTAGTTGTAGATCCAGATGACGTAATTGTCGAGGTTAATGATGAGGATAACTCAGCAGAACATAAGGTCGAAATTGTCTATGTGTCATACATGGGATGGTTTGATTCAATCCGTGAACAACCACTGATCTGGTTATTCTCGATTCTATCACTAATTGTCCTAGTCGCTATCGGAATAACTGCTAATAGGACGGCCATTACTCACGGTGAAGATTCAATTTACGAAGAGGAATGGGAAGAAGAAGACGAGTGGGAAGAAGACGATGACGAAGACGATGATGACGACGACGATTATGATGAGGATTATTGAACCTCAAATCGTTGCCCTATTGAACCAGTGACTTCGCCCCGCAAACATGGCAGAAGGTGTCTTCTCGAAACTCGCAGAGAGTTTGCAGAAGGCTCTCGATGAAAAAGGATGGACACCTACTCCAGTCCAGCAAGTTACTCAAGATGAAATTTCATCAGGTGGAGATAGGTTAATTGTCGCACCAACTGGATCTGGAAAAACCATGGCGGCTATGCTTCCACTTCTAGACAGATGTCTAAGTGAAGGTTGGCAAGGAATGTCAATTCTGTATATTACACCATTACGTGCATTGAATAGAGATGTTGATAGAAGGCTAGAGGAGATTACTACAGCAGTTGGTTTACGACTCGGTCTGAGACACGGTGACACCACTCAATCAGAGAGAACCAAGCAGGTTAGAAAACCGCCAAATGTGATGATTACTACGCCAGAAACATTCCAAATAATGTTTACAGGTTCCAAACTTCGTGAGTTACTAAAATCGGTTCAAGCAGTTGTAATCGACGAACTTCACGATATGGCAGATGGCGAGAGAGGTTGGCAATTGTCGGTTGGGATCTCTAGATTGGAATCTTTTATCGGCAGAGAGGTCCAAAAAATAGGTCTCTCGGCAACTGTAGGAAATCCAAAACAAGTAGCAAAATGGCTTTCAAAGAAAGCAGAATCGATTGTTGCTATAGCCCCGCGCGGAACCGAGTTATCAGTTGATGCAGTAATTCAAATGCCTGAGGACGAAATCGGTTCGCTTGAATTAGCAATTTCTCCGAGAGCTCATGCCACGCTCAGAGGATTAGCGGACATTATCGCAAACGAAAGTCCGTGTCTTATATTCGTAAATTCGAGAAATAGTGCAGAAACAGTATCGCAGCGATTAACTGCTATCGCTCCAGATTTGTCGATAGGAGTTCATCATGGTTCTTTAGCAAAAGAAACGAGAACAAAAATGGAAAATGATCTTCGAGAAGGAAATTTGCAAGGGCTTGTTTGTACATCAAGCCTAGAACTTGGAATTGATGTGGGTAGCGTGAATCACATTGTCCAAATCCGCTCTCCACGTTCTGTAGACCGTATGTTGCAAAGAGTTGGGAGAGCCGACCACAGACTTGGCGGTATCGGACGTGGTCATTTACTATCTTGGGAGAGTGATGATTTATTCGAATCGGCGGTTATTGCTAGAAAAGCGGTAGCTGGTGAAATCGAGCCGGTAGAATGGAGGGACAGACCATTGTCTGTTGCTGCAAATCAAATTGTAATGATGATTCACAGTCACGGCGCCCTTTCTTTTGATGAGGTAACCAAGGCCATTTCAGGTGCCTGTCAGTTTGAAGGTTGGACTGTTGAAGATACGATTTCGATTGGTAAAGTCCTTGCAGATAGGTGGGTGATTAGGTGTGTAGATGAGCCATCTGATGTACCTTGGTACAGGTGGCCACATGATGTTTGGAAAGAATTAGAAAAGAATACTAAAAAATCTCTTCCTGAACAACCCAAATTAGCCTATGATGAGGAACCTAGCGAAGAAATGACAAAATTATCCTTTGAAATTCCACCAAGATTCGCCAAAGGATGGCTGAGTCGTTCTGGCAGAACACGTGAATGGGTTAGTAAACATCTCTCGATGATACCAGATAAGCAATCTTATCGAGTTAGAGATGCTGTTACTCGTCAGCCTTTGGGAAATGTGGATGAAGCATTTGTTTTATCTCTAAATGATGGGGGTGAAGACCAGGATGGTTCTCAAAGAAGGTTCGTTATGGCCGGTAGAACCTGGATTGTTGTAGATGCAGACCCAGAACGAAATGAACTCTTGGTAGCCCCAGTCTCTGATCAAGGACATGCTCCACAGTGGGTTGGAGAATTGCCACCTACGCCTGCAGAAGTCGCCAGAGAATCTGGCCGATTGCGTAGATTATTTGCTATTGATTTAGGATTGATGAAGGATGAAGAAGTCAACCAAATAGATCCAGCAGGGTTACTTATGGGCAGTTCTACAATCGATGAATACCCACTCAATGGAGAGGCGAAAGGAATCCTGGCAGATATCGTTAGCACTCATTTTTCATCAGCACAAATGATACCGAGTGACAGACTCATTACCATTGAAGAAAGAAGCGATGCATTAGTGATTAATTCTTGTCAAGGTAACAGAATTAACGAAGCATTAGGTCACTATCTGTTAGCAATGGCTAGCACTCGCTCAGGTAAATGGGGCCGGTTGATAGTCGAACCTTGTCGGATTTCATTACAAGTGGGAGGGGTGACACCTCGTGAAATCATTGAATGGTTATCCGAAACACCAGCTGAAGCATTGGAAGGTGTACTTTCAGTAACCTTGCCCAATTCTAGAGAGGTTAGATGGAGATTTGCTCAAATAGCCAAAATTTTTGGAATTTTACGGCATGGAGTGGACCCAAGAAAAATCAACATCCAGGCATTGCTGAAAAAATACAGAGGTACTCCAGTAATGAATGAAGTGCTGTCAAAACTTTTCCATGAAAGAATGGATGTTCTTGGAGCCAGTGATATAATGCGAGCGATACAATCAGGATTAATTGGATTAGAAGTTTCAGCAATGGGGCCGCTAGGAATTTCCAGTCGTTCGGAGAAAGATTTGCTTCTTCCTAATTTTGATAATCAGCAAGTCAGAGCTAGACTTGAAGGCCGTCTAATGAATGAAAGAGCGGTTTTGTGCTGCCTTAGGTGTCACGCAGTAAGGCGATTTAGGGTTGCTAGGTATCCCGAAATATCTGATTCCAAAACCTGTTTGAAATGTAAAGGCCAGATGCTTGCATGTGCTCGCGAAGGTCTTGAAAAGCAACTTCTTGAATGGGTGAAGTCAGATGATGAAAAGATTAGTGATCGTATGATGAAAAATGCGCAAGCAGTTGCCAATAGGGGTATGGATGCAATTCTTGCTCTTATGGGCAGAGGTATCGGAGAAGCGACATGTCAGAGAATTATGCGTAAAGTTCAGCGCGGGGACAAAGAAGGTTTGTTAGAAGCAATACATATCGCTGAAATCGAATATGCAAGAACTCGAAGATTTTGGGGTTAATCAGTTTCAAGTTCCATTAAGTTAACACGCTCAACAGCCTCTACAACGTCTCCTTCCTCCCACCAATCTACAGCGATAAATGTCGGCCTCTTGCCATGCATTTCAATGCATTCAATCGCTCTTTCAACCATGAAGTCAACATCATTTGCTTCACCTGCACGATTTGGATCTGACAGTCCGGCTTGATTCTTTAACCAATTATTCATATGGAATACAGGTTGATTTACATCACCTCTTAATTTTTCACAATCCATCGAAGATGTATCGTCATCTGCATAATTTGTGGTCCAGCTATGAGTTAGGAAATCATGGAAGTAAGGGTGCGAGGAATCACCGGATTGTTCCCAAAATACAACAAGTCTCTTGTTCATGTTAATCATTTCAATCAAGGTGGGCCATTCAGAATTCATATCATGGATGTACATCATTTCGGATAATCCTACATCATCGAATATCTCTTTCAAATGATCTGGCTCGACATAGTTTTCAATGAGCAGTGTAACCACATCTCTATCTTCACTATTCATTTCAGATTCCAATTTATTTAACCAAGCCCAAGGGTCTACTGCGCCGTAGGTGCAAGGGCTGAAACCTCTATCTGAATCCCCGTGACAAAATCTGACATTTGAGAGACTTTGTTCGGCAGTTGTCAAATAATGTGTATCTAGCATGAATGCCCTCATTCCAGCATTCCATTGTGGTTGGAATCCTGTACGATGATTACTAGCTGGATACCAGATATTATCTTCATGGGTAGAATACGAATTGTGAGTTTCTGGGAATGTTACATCGTCATAACTTCTGTGGCACAAAATTACCAAACCATTGCAAGGTATGGTTTCCATGTATTCACATGAGCCATCATCTTGTGTTGCATTAGAGTCATAATTCATCGCATCAGAATCAGTACATCCCAATACAGGTTCAGGTTCTGGCTCATCGTACTGACAAGACCCGTCATCCTCATTTGCTTCAGAATTGTAATTCTTAGCATCAGGATCAGTACATCCTAAAATCGGCTCTTCCTCAGATATTTCTTCTGGTTCGTTCAGAGGCGACCTACTCGGCTCGTAAGTGCAACCAGGAGAGAGTAGAATGACCAAGGACATCAGTATTACATGTCCTCGCATGAAAGTTAACTAGCAAACTCTCCATTTTAACGCACCGGTATTGCGTTTAGATTAAACTGAGTTAACAACTAAATTTTGCGAACTACAATTCCGGCTTCTTTGAACATAGCAGTCGAGGTGTTGAAATCATCAATCCATCTATCAGGAATCTCGATTTCATCGTTGTAAATTACTTCTTTAATTCCAGCCTGTATCAATGACCTTGCACAACGTGAACATGGAGGCCAAGTCACGTAAGCGACACTACCTTTGAGTGAAACGCCAATTCTTGCTGCGTGCATAATCGCGTTTTCCTCTGCATGACAAATTAGTGGGTACTTCAAATTCCGGTCATTCAATCGCTCTTCATCATCATCAATTCCTCTAGGGAAACCGTTGAAGCCAGTAGAGCGGATTTCACGATCTTCTCCGACAATGACACAACCTACTTTGGTCGATGGGTCTTTACTCCATTGGGCAATATGATTGGCTAATTCGATAAACCGGTGGTCCCATTTGTTAGACATCTCCTCGCCCCAAGTGAACTGACAAACTCCACATTCAAGAAAGTATGTCGACATTTATTCCCAAGTAGGAAAGGATATTTCCGCACAGATACAATGAGCCAGTTACAACTATCAATTCGGTTTCTTCCTCAAAAGATTCGATTGCAACAGACGGCTTTTCGATGTGTGTAACGCCGGTTAATGGTTCTTCAACGCCCGGATATCGGCCGTTTTGAGGCTCAGTTGTAATTATCTCCACAGGGGGGAATTTTCTGATTAAATCGATTATAGGGGATAGAAAATCATCCATATTTTGTTGCGGAGATGTGCCTAGTAGAAGAGACCATTTTTTAGGTAGTATTGCAGCGATTTCGGGGATTGCTCTAGCCATGCCACTAGGATTATGAGCGGCTTCTAGGAGGTAATTTTGTTCTCCTTGGATTAATTGCATTCTAGCTGGCCATGATATCGGTCTTCTTACAAACGAATATCCAATCATTCTACAGAGCATTTCGGCTAAATCAGCGGCTTCATCCATGAAAGTTGATTTTTCAGGATTGTAGAATCTTGCGCTAATTGCTTCTTCACGCATTGCATTGCGTACTTTTGCACTACCTGGGTCTCTAATCAACATAGGAACTCCAGATCTCCAAATCGCAGCCTTCTCTTTAGCAACCTTTTCGATTGTATCTCCTAGTATGTCGCTGTGTTCTAGACTGATTGAAGTGACTAGACATCCAACAACATCTGCTGTACGAGTCGCGTCTAATCGACCTCCTAGGCCCGTTTCTAGAATCATTATCCTTACCCCTGCGTCTTTGCAAGCAATCAAAGACACAAGGTATGTTATTTCAAAAAAAGTCAAATCATGACCTAAATCCTTCACGCGTTCTAGAGCATTGTCAAATTCTTCAGATGAAATTGATTTCCCATCAACTCTGACTCTCTCTTCAATTTGAATCAAATGTGGTGAAGAGAACAAACCAACCTTGTATCCAGCTCGCACTAGGCCAGCAACAAGATGCGCACAAGCGCTTCCCTTGCCATTTGAACCAGCAACATGGATACAATCCATGCTTTTATCTGGTCGGCCAAGGGCTTCTAGTGCAGCGTTTACTCTGTCTAGGCCAAGGGACATTCCCTTGTTTTTCGAAGCTTTCAACCACTCCCTTGGACTACTTTCTTTCATTGGCCCCGTAGGGGCCAGTATATCCAATGATTAGAAAACCACCCTTGTTCTCGGTAAGAAGCATGGGAGAGTCCGAATCTACCGACCACGTAAAGCGCGTCGAGCGTGAATTGGCCAAAGAGGACAGCCTTCT
>CAXGTB010000005.1:0-22111 GCA_964012565.1 uncultured euryarchaeote
ATTGTAGTCATCAGCATTGACTTCTTCAGGAGAACCCATATTTTTGTCTCCATCATCCTTGCCACCGCCGCGACCTAGGCATCCTGACAAGGAAACTAGTACCATTGATAATGCAAGGAAAAGGGCTATTCTTTTGCTCATGCATAAATTACTGTCAAGATTGTATTTTGTAGTTCTGTAACAATACTGTAACCTATGTTCACCTACTAGAAGCGGATTTTAGTTCAAAAAACTAGACTTCATTGATTAGTCTTGAGTAATGTCTTTTCAAAAGGTCTAATGAAGGAATGTAAGATTTCGGCTTAACTTTTAAACAGTACTTTATACCTACAACGGAATAATTTACTTTACGGAGGTGGAATAAGTATGGATTGGAAAAAAATAGGTTTTGGAGCAAGTCTTGTCTCGATCATTGGTAGCATTGGAATTTACTTTGCTCATGATGAGAACCTGGGAATCTTTGTCGGCCTTTGGGCATCAGCATTGATTCTCTTGACAGATCGTTTGTCTGAGATGCAAGCAGCAAACTGAAACTGCTAGACGCGATTAAATCGTGTCACCAGATGCCGCTTTCAAAAGTCCCAAAAATGGAGGACTTGGCTTCTCCGGTCTACTTTTGAACTCTGGGTGATATTGAACTCCAACATAGAACGGGTGTCCATCCAGTTCGAATATTTCGCAACGCTGGCCAGTTTCATCTTTACCAACATAGACTAGACCTGCCTCTTCAATTCTATTGATTAAATCTGGATTTACTTCGTAGCGATGTCGGTGACGCTCGTCTACTTGAGCAGCACCGCCATACAGGCGACGTGTCATACAATCATCAACCTGGAAGATTGTTGGACGGCTACCAAGCCTCATGGTACCCCCGAGATGGGTCTTGGAAATTTCAGGCATAAATACGACAGCAGGATGAGGAGTATTTTCATCGAATTCTGTTGAGTTAGCACCTTCTAAGCCCAAAACGTTTCTACAAAATTCGATTGTTGCAATTTGTAATCCAAGACAAATTCCAAGATACGGTACGTTGTTTGTTCTAGCATAATTTGCTGCTAAAATCTTACCTTCAATACCCCTGTCACCAAATCCACCAGGTACCAAAATCCCATCAGCGGATTTCAGAACATCCCAATCAGAATGGGATTTATCCTCTAGATTACTTGCTTCAATCCAATCTATAACCAATGTGCGATTTACTGCATAAGACGCGTGCTGGAGACTCTTGATAACAGAAAGATAAGAATCTGTGAGCCCAGTGTATTTGCCAACCATTGCAATGTGAACATCATCACCAAGATTGTCTACACGGTCTGCCATAGCTTCCCATCGAGTCATCAAGTCTGTCGCTTCACAATCAATTCCTAATGCTTCACATATTCCTTGATCTCTTAGTAACAGAGGAACCCGATAGATGTTAGAAACATCATGGGCACTCATTACTGCATTTGGTGAAACATGGCAAAACGCTGCCAACTTTTCTCTTACATCTTGGGTAAGAGGGGTCTCCGCTCTACAAACAAGCACGTCCGGATTGATTCCTAAGCCTCGTAATTCCTTGACAGTATGTTGAGTCGGCTTTGTCTTCTGTTCACCAACTGGGCCCATTACAGGAACTAGTGACACGTGTACGAAACAGATATTCTCCCTTCCAACTCTGAATTGGAATTGGCGAAGAGCTTCGATAAACGGAGAAGATTCAATGTCACCTACTGTTCCACCTAGTTCAATTACACAGGCTTCGGGTTTCTCTCCAGTGCCGTCAGCAGAAACCGCAGAAATTTCCTCAATCCAATCTTGTACAGAGTCGGTAATATGAGGAATTACCTGGACTGTCTTACCCAAATAATCACCACGACGCTCTGCTTCGATAACCTTGGAGTAGATTTTTCCAGTTGTGATGTTATTGTCACGATAGAGGTTCAAATCACAGAACCTCTCATAGTTGCCCAAATCAAGATCTGCTTCCCCGCCGTCATCGAGAACGAATACTTCCCCATGCTCGAAAGGAGACATTGTTCCAGCATCGCTATTCAGGTAAGGGTCGATTTTGACCGCTGTGACTCTCAGTCCAGCACTTTTCAGAAGAACGCCGATGCTAGAAGCAGTAACTCCTTTCCCAAGTCCGCTAAGGACGCCTCCGGAGACTACGACATATTTCATGTCCTTCAACGGGCTTTGAGGCGGTCGCGCCTCCCCTTTCAACATTGGGTCGCGATTGTGATTCGAGAACTATGTATCTGCGATGAAAAATAATCATAATACAATGGCTACTGCGAGTCTGTTATGGTTTCATATTCATGAAAAATATCAAGAATGCGATTTTTGCTTGCAACTGTCACCGTCACAAAAAGAGTTACTGACTAAGTGATTTAATCATCTCGTCACACATTGAATCTAAATCAAACTCTAAATCAAAGCCCCATTCTTGCTTAGACAGCGTACCATCGGTTTCGTCAGGCCATGAGTCCGCGTATTGTTGGCGATGATCCGGAACAAAGTCGCATTTGAAGTCCGGAATCCTATCTCGAATTTTGTCATACAACTCTTTGGCAGTAAATGTCAAACTAGGCATGTTGTATCCTCCACGAACAGAGAGGCTTTCACTTGGAGCATCCATGAGTTGTAAAGTTGCATTGATGGCATCGTCCATGTACATCATCGGGAGTCTGGTTTCTTCGTTTACGAAACAGGTATAATTTTCTGCAGCGACTGCTTTGTAGAAAATTTCAACAGCGTAATCTGTTGTTCCTCCACCCGGCATTACCTTCCATGAAATTAGTCCTGGGTAACGCAATCCCCTGATATCTACACCGTGGGTTGAATGGTAGTATTCGGCCATTAATTCTCCAGCGACCTTGGTTATTCCATATATGGTTGAAGGGTTGAGTGGTGAATTTTGTCGAGCGACTGAACCCACATCAGAACCAAACACTGCAATTGAAGATGGTGCGAAAATTCTGAATTTGTATTTACGAGAGAGTTCCAAGACATTCATCAAACCATCCATATTTATTCTCCAACATAGTTCTGGATTCTTTTCTCCAGTTGCCGATAAAATCGCAGCCAAATGGTATACTTCGTTGATGTTATTATCTCGAATTGCACTTTCGAAGTCGGCCGAATTGAGAACATCTAATTTGATGAATTTGAAATCTAAATCCTTTGAATTGTCTGGTTCACGAATATCTGAAGCAATGACGTTGTTTGCTCCAAATTTTGCAATTAATGCCTCCAACAATTCCATTCCGATTTGGCCAAGGGCGCCGGTGACCAAGATTCGTCTATTTCCGGACTCGCCCATAAACGACCTACATTAGAGTCGATACTTGAACCTAAAGGTGCATCAAAAGAAATCTCCATATTCAGAGACAGGATGTTTTTTCTTATTCTGCTCCAAACCCTTGGATGCTTTCCTGCACCTCATCCGGGATTTGAGCATCCATTTGTGCCCAAAGAACATCGTCAATTCTGAGAATGCTAATCGCTGCTTCTGTAGCCCCTGAAATCGCCTGTCGAGAAATTTTCATCGGTTCCAATATGCCACGAGAAATCGTATCTTTAGCATCGCCATCGTCTAAATCTAAGCCGATATTGTCGCCTGATTCATTTTGTGTCGCTGTCAATTTCAATAAGGAATCGATCCCGTCGAAACCTGCATTTGCTGCTAGTGCTCTTGGGATTGATTCTATTGCATCTGCCCATGCCTCAATCGCTAGTTGTTCTCGACCTGGTACTGTTTCAGCATATCTTCGCAGGCGTCTTCCCAATGCAACCTGAGTTGCACCAGCTCCTGGCAATAGTATTGGCTCCTCTAATAATTGGCATGCAACACCTAAACCATCTGCAAAACAGCGGACTACTTCATCTAAAACAATTTCAGTACTTCCTCTGGCAATTAAGGTAGCACCACTATCTTCTGCGTCTAGAATCCAATGATTTACGCCGCCTCGTAACTCTTCTCTGGTTTTGATAAATGCACCCAAATCCTCCTTAGTTGCTCTACCCGCATCTGGGACTAAATTAGCACCACATGCACGAGATAATAGGTCCAGATCTTTCTTTTCAACTCTGCGATAGGTAAGTATTCCGTGATTAGAAAGCGCCTGACGCGCTTCTTCATCCACACCCTCTTTGCATACTAGTAAATCACAACCAATCTCGACCAAATTTTCAATCTGTGCTAGCAGAGATTTCGATTCAGCTTTACGAAATGCATCTATCATACCAGCGGATGTAAGATTCAATTTGGATTCAAACTGAGGCTTTCTGCGTTCTAAGCCCCCATCTAAAATTAGAATAGAGCCGGGGCCACCTCTTTCTTTCATCTCTGGATGTATGCGGCTTTTTGCAAGAGCGAGACCAGTGATTAGAGTTGTATCTTGCATATTACCACCCGTTTGTTTGATTACTTTCACTCGGGTCGGGTCTGCTCTTCCCTTCGACAGAATAACTTCACCTGCTTGCAAAGCTAAGTTGGAAAGATGTTTTTCCATACCTTTGTCTAATTTCCCAGCAAGAGATGTTTCGATTGCTGATTTAATTTGATCGTTATTTGCTTTAATTGAAATCTCATCAAGTGATGAAAGTGCAAATTTTTCTGCCTCACCGTAGCCTCTAGCGATTATTGTAGGGTGTACGCCTTGGCGAACTAATTGCCAAGCATTCCTTAGCATTTCAGCGCAGATTACAACTGTTGTCGTTGTTCCATCTCTGGCAACTTTATCTTGTGTTGAAGACGCGCTGATTATCATCTTTGCAACAGGATGTTCCACTTTGGCTGTTTCAAGAACTGTAACACCATCATTGGTCACCAAGGTTTGACCTTGATCGTCAACCAACAACTTGTCAAGTCCCTTTGGGCCGAGTGTAGAGCGAACTGCTCCAGCAAGTGCGATTGCTGCTTGTACGTTTTTGCGTAAAGCCTCGCGGCCACTTGTTCTCTCTGTTGATTCGAGAATAGTTTCCTCCGCCATCGACCTTGCCACTCGATATCCTAACTTGAAACTGTTGAGAGGTTACAAGCGTCGAGTTCATATATGTGCTACTGCTCCGACTATACAACCGATGGTTACCTAGTGGGTTGAGATTGATGGCAGAAGACTGGGAAGAAAAGATGCTAGAACAAATGGCTGAGATGTTCCAAAAGATGGGCATGACCGTCGATATAAACCAATTAAAGTCCATGATGAAACAGTTCCAATCTAAGTTTGAAGCGATGGGAATAGATCCTGAAAGACTTGCAAAAGGTGACGTCAACTTCAATTTCGACATGTCTGAAATCTCAAAAATGTTCCAGTCCGGAATGCCTCTTAACGACATGTTGTCAAATCTAGGCGTGGATGTAAAAGTGGATGCTACTCCGGCCGAAGTGGACATTGAGGAAGACATAGGGATTTGGAGCGATGAAATTTTGAAACTACCATCTGAAGACATCTACCTTTCCGGATGGAATATGTCTATCACCGTTGATTTCTCTACAAGAACCGATTTCGATGAAATCGAACTTGCTCTCTCAAGAGGAGGAGAAGTATTGCAAGTATTGTCCGATCCCTCTGAGCCCCCTCTTGCTCAAATCGAATTACCGCACCAATGCGATGATGTTGTCGATTGGTCGATAAATAATGGAATTCTAGATATTACCTTGAAATTAACACCACAGGGTTCTGCTATTGAATCTAAATCTGAAGATATCGATGATGATGTCGAAGATGATCTTGCTCCAGTCGCATCTGATGTAAGCGTTGATCTTGCTGACGATGATGACGACGAAGACGACGGAGGAATCCCGATATTTTGATATCGGATATTTACGGAAGTGAAAAAATGGCTAAGAAAAACGTAATTGGAATAGATTTGGGAACGACTAACTCTTGTGTTGCAACCATAGAAAACGGCGAAGCAGTTGTTATCGCTAATGCTGAAGGGGCAAGAACAACACCATCAGTTGTTGCATTCACCAAAGATGGTGGAGAACGCATGGTTGGAGTTACTGCCAAGCGACAGGCTGTAACAAACCACGAGAGAACTATGATTTCTGTTAAGAGACACATGGGGTCTGATTGGAAGACTAAGGTCGACGACTCAGAATATACACCTCAAGAGGTATCTGCGTTCATTTTACAGAAGCTTAAGGCTGATGCTGAAGCCTACCTAGGAACAACTGTCACACAAGCGGTTATCACCTGTCCTGCATACTTTACCGATGCTCAAAGGAAGGCCACCAAAGATGCAGGTAGAATCGCTGGACTTGAAGTTCTAAGAATCATCAATGAGCCAACTGCAGCTGCTCTTGCTTACGGTGTTGACAAAGAAGAAGACCAAACAATCCTAGTCTACGATTTGGGAGGAGGTACCTTCGACGTTTCAGTTCTAGAAATCTATGATGTAGATGGTCAACCGCAAATCGAAGTTAAGGCAACAGCGGGTAACAATAAACTCGGTGGCGATGACTTTGATGAAGTTCTAATCGACTACCTAGTAGCTGAATACAAGAAGTCGTCTGGAATCGATCTTGCAAAGGATGTACAGGCGATGAGTCGCCTGAAAGAGGCTGCAGAAAAGGCCAAAATAGAGTTGTCAGGAACTGGGCAATCTCAAGTTAACTTACCTTTCATCACAATGAAAGATGGGCAGCCTGAGCACCTTGACATCACCGTTTCACGTGCTAAGTTCGAAGAATTAATCGCTCCACTTGTTGAGAAAACAATGAAGCCAACTAGACAAGCAATGAAGGATTCTGGCCTCTCAAAGGGCGAAGTCGACAAAGTCATTCTAGTGGGTGGTTCAACTCGTGTACCTGCTGTTCAAACAGCCATAGAGAAGGAAACCGGTAAGTCTCCATTCAAGGGGATCAATCCTGACGAAGCGGTTGCAATGGGTGCAGCACTACAGGCTGGAATTATTGCAGGCGATGAAGGAGTTTCAGATATTCTTCTTCTTGACGTCACCCCACTTACCCTTGGAATCGAAACCCTGGGCGGAGTTACAACTACTATGATTGAGAGGAATACAACCATTCCTAGCCGTCGCTCGGAAGTGTTCTCAACTGCAAGCGATAACCAACCTGCTGTAGAGATTCATGTTCTACAGGGTGAGAGAGAGTTCGCTAAGGACAATGTTAGCCTAGGTCAATTCCATCTCATGGGAATTCCACCAGCACCTCGTGGCATACCTCAAATCGAGGTTACTTTCGATATTGACGCAAACGGAATCGTAAATGTATCTGCTAAGGACAAAGGAACTGGTAAGGAACAATCGATTAAGATTGAATCTGATACTTCACTTAGTGAGGATGAAATCCAAGCTAAGATCGCTGAGGCTGAAGAATTCGCTGAAGCTGATAAGCGCTTGAAGGCACAGGTCGAAATGAGAAACATGGCTGACCAAATCGTTTACCAGACTCGCAGAACAATCGACGAGGCCGGAGAAAAACTCAGCGATGAAGACAAGGAACCAGTCCTATCCAAAGTTGACGAATTAGAAGCATTACTTCAGAATGAAGAAGGTGTTGCTAAGGAACTTGATGAAATCGATGAGGCTGCTGTCCAAGCCAAGGTCAAGGAGATCGAGGAAGGTATGCACGCAATTTCAACTAAGTTGTATGAAGCTGCTGCTGCAGAAATGGCTGAACAGGAAGAGGCTGGAACTGAAGCATCAGATGATGGCGTGGTTGATGCTGATTTCGAAGTCGTCGATGAAGACGAAGACTGATTACCAAAGGAATGGTATTGCACTGAACAAGAGCATTACTATTGGAACAACAATTGCTTCGGTAGTTGAACGCAAGCCTGCGATTAGTGACAACTCGGTCCCTCGATGCAAGTGAACCTGCATTCCAATGTCTTGGTTTCCACGTACAACTAGCAAAGAGTTTGGTATTGTTGTATCAATACCTTCTTCACGCTCATCATGAGTTCTTGTCTCAACACGTCCTAGGCAATACACAGGGTCTCCAGCTGCTAAAACCCATACTGTCCAACGCCAATTGCTAGCCCCCCAAGTGAATAGACTGCCACCCATGTTGACCTTATCCCAAGAGTTCGGATCTACCAGAATTCCTCCCGTGCCATCATGGAGTATGAATTCACGTCCACCTTTGTCGGTCCTTCTAGTAACCCATTTACAAGATTGTTTGCCATCTTTGTCTTTGGAACAAACTCGTTCTTCTTCCTTCCATCTGAAAGAAACTACTCCCTGAACTCTTCTAGAACTACTACCGCCTACGTCCACGCTCATCGTGCCTTTTGGACCAGGTCTAACTTGACCTACTAATTCTGCTGGCCCAGCAGCAACACTTCTAACTCGACTAGAGGGAGTGTCGATTATATTGTGCATCAGTTTCCATTTCCTAAATGCAAATATTGACCATAGTACGGAAAAAAGGACGATTCCGATCTTCATCCAAAAGCCAATCATTTGCTGTTCTGTATCACTGTGTCTTGCGGTTAAATCGCTAGCTAACCACAGTGCTGTAACTATGAAAATAATGCCGTTTATTGAGTATAATGTGAATGTAGCCGGGGTAGGTGTTCCCACGACATCAGGATGCTCCTCAATTAGCGCACTTTCGTCATTTGGAGCATATGGATTATCCGGCCAGGTCTCATATCCAGGAGGCGGTAATACCCAATCGTTTTCATCAACCTCACGCACTGGCCCATCCGCTGGTGCTAAATTTCCAGGCTTACCATGTACAAATGGTAAATTGCCCCATCTCTGTTTCAGATTCTTGATGTCATCTGATAGAGATGTTGGAGTTGTAATCATCATCAAGCCAGATGCCAAAATTACAATCAATAAAGAAATTCTTTGAGCGTCTTCTCTCTCTGTTCTCTCTCCTGGTTCGTTACCTTCAGCTCCTACTGAAAGCATGTAATACTCACCATCGAGTTCCATCATGAATATCTCGATTTCATCCCCTTCATGAATGTACCAATCGTCATATCCAGGGCACGAACGGGAGTCATATGATACCTCAGGACCCATTTCATCAGACCAAATTATGTCGAAACCCTCTCCACCTGAAAGGGGTTCTACGATTAATATCTCATCATCATAGATGTCCACATAATCGGTACAATTCTCTCCATCACTATCATACTCCCAATATCCATGAAGTAATGTTCCTTCGACAATTATGA
This sequence comes from uncultured euryarchaeote, assembly GCA_964012565.1. GTDB lineage: Archaea > Thermoplasmatota > Poseidoniia > Poseidoniales > Poseidoniaceae > MGIIa-K1. Next base: position 9,144 of record CAXGTB010000005.1, read on the forward strand.
CCTCTATTACAGCAAAGTTAGCGTCTCCATCAATTTCCCAACCAGCACCAAGGCTTACTGATTTATCATCATCGATTTCATCTAATGAATCGACATACTGGCTTTCGCTAATTGGTGGTACATCAGGAATATCCAAACTAATCAAAAGAGTGACACCAGAAGCAAGAAACATTATTGCAGCAAGAACCCAAGGTATGATTCCTTTCCATGTATGTGGAAATGTGAATTGAAAAAACCCGTGCTGCAGGGAAGTGTGGTCGATAGTTTGTTTCTGCTCCCCCATAGCAATACCAATATTCTCCGGACTATGATAAAATCGCCTGCAGGATTAGAAAAACGCACGAAATCAGGACAATGTTGAATATACGTCTGTGCCGCCTTTTATTCATGACAGACGTAATCGCAATTCTCGACCGGATGCGCGCCTCCAGCGGTAAAGCAGATACCATCGGTTTGTCAAACGATGTTGTACTAGATTTCGCATCTAGAGATAATACCCTAATTCAAGCAATTGAAGAGGCCAATATCAAACAAAAAGAGTTCTCAAGCGAACATCTGATGATGTCCGAATCTGACCTCGTTTCTCACCTTCAGGAAGATTTCGTCAATTTCTATGCTCCTGCTACAATCAATCCATATGTTGCTGTTGCAGCTAGAGGCCCTTGGATTGTAACATCACACGGCGCTGTAGTTCACGATAATGGTGGATATGGAATGTTGGGTGGTGGCCACGGCCCTGAAGACATCATCGATGCAATGAGTCAAAATCACGTCATGGCCAATGTGATGACGCCGTCTTTTTCTCACTCAAGGCTTGCTGCTGCCTTGAAAAAAGAATTGGGGCACTCACGTGATAGTTGCCCGTTTTCTAAGTTCATTTGTATGAACTCTGGTTCTGAATCTATGACTGTTGCAATGAGAATATGTGACGTTAATTCGAAGAATATGACTGGACCAGGTGGTCGCCATGAAGGTAAACCTGTGAAATTACTTGCAATTGAGAGGGCATTCCATGGAAGAACAGATCGGCCTGCACAGATATCTCACTCTTGCAAAGGGAAATATGACAAGGTGTTGAAAACATTCGCTGAAAGAGATAATCTAATTCTGGTACCATCAAATGATGTTTCAGCATTACAAGCCGCCTTCGCTAAAGCTGATGAGGAAGGATATTTCATTGAATCCATGTCGATTGAACCAGTTCAGGGAGAAGGAAATCCTGGTCAATGTATTGACAGGGATTTCTATGACGAGGCCCGTCGACTAACAAATGAACATGGCTCTATGCTAATCGTTGATTCGATTCAGGCAGGAATTAGAGGCCAAGGGACTCTATCTGTGGTGGATTACGAAGGCTTCCAAGATGCAGAAGGTCCAGACCTCGAAACATGGTCTAAGGCACTAAACGCTGGCCAATACCCACTATCTGTTCTCGGACTAAACGATAGAGCTGCTGAATTATACGTTGTTGGAATCTATGGAAATACCATGACTACAAACCCACGTGCTTTGGAAACTGCTGTTGCTGTTTTGGAAAAGATAACACCTGAACTTCGCCAAAACATTCGAGACCGTGGTCGAGAATTCGTTGACAAACTCAAGGCTTTGGCTGAAGAAATACCAGGGACTATTACTCAAGTTCAAGGAACTGGATTGCTTCTATCTGCAGAATTAGATCCTGACAAGATGAAAGTCGTTGGTTTTGATGACGTAGAAGTTTGGTGTAGAAAACAAGGACTTGGCGTAATCCACGGTGGAATTAACGCACTAAGATACACGCCTCACTTCAACATTACAACTGAAGAAGTTGATTTGGTAATCGACATTACACGCCGTGCAATTAAGCACTTTTCACAGTAATTACTGACCTGTAATCAAGTGGTGAAGAGTCCTAACATGGATTCCTGTTGCACCTGTTTTGACCAACTTGTTGGTCTTAGCACCCCATGCTGTTCCAGCAATATCGAGGTGTGCCCATGGTATTTGCTCATCGCTTCCTTCCTTGTTTGGAATGAATTGCTTGAGGAATGCTGCTGCGGTGTTAGATCCTCCCCAGCGACCTGCACCAAGGTTGCGTACATCTGCGATCTTCGAATCTGTCATTTCCTTTTCGAATGCCTTGAACAATGGCATAGGCCATGCGATTTCTCCACAGTGTTCTCCTGCTTCCTTGATCTTGTTTCTCAAATCGTCATCGTTGGACCAAAGTCCGCTAGCTTCGTGGCCAAGAGCGACCACACATGCACCAGTCAGTGTAGCTAGGTCGATGATGTAGGAAGGATTCAGTTCTGTTCCTGTGTACCACAAACCATCTGAAAGTACCAAGCGGCCTTCAGCATCAGTGTTCAGTACTTCAACAGTCTTACCAGAGTAAGTCTTGATGACATCTCCAGGACGTTGAGCGTTGGATGATGGCATGTTTTCTGCCATGCAAGTAACACCGATTACTCTCTCCTTGTGCCCACTGGCAACAATAGCCTGCATCAGTCCAAATGTTGTTGCTGATCCGTGCATGTCGTACTTCATTTCATCCATTGAGGGCGGTGGCTTTAGAGAAATTCCACCAGTGTCGAATGTTATTCCCTTACCAACAACACAAGGGCTTGGACCAGGCATATCTGGGTTAATTTCGAAAATTACCATGCATGGTTTCCTTGCTGAACCCATACCGACTCCAACAAGTCCACCCATTCCCATGGAAATTGCCTGTTCGTAGTTGATGATTGTAACCTTAACATTGTCATGTTTATTTCCGAAGGCAATCGCTTGTTCTGCGAATGCCATTGGGTACAGATCGTTTGGTGGAGCGTTTCCTAAGTCTCTTGCTAGGTAAACTCCAGATGCAACTGCCAAAGAAAGATTTGCTGATTTTTGTAAATCTTCTGTCTTGTCTGCTTCACAAGTCACGTGAGCTGTAATCTCGCTATCGTCAGAGTCATCATCATCGTCTTTTGATTTGTACTTGTCATAGGAGTAATCTCTCAGAATCATTCCCTCGACAAATGCTCCCATGTGATCGTTTTCCATTCCTGAAAACTTGATTGTAATGGTCTTGCCGTGAATCTTTGACAGGCTCGCAGTTACCTTTGCTCCAGCTTCTCTCATCGATTGAAGGGTTGCATCATCTGACTTTCCTAGACCGACAAGAAGGGCCTTGCCTCCATCGGTACCAGCAAGAGTCATGGCTGTACCAGATTTTGCTTTGAAATCCTTGGCTGCCAAAATCGTGTCAATTTGATTCTTGAGGCTTCTTGGCACACCTGCTTCGCTACCTGAAGGCATACTTTCACTGTCTTGCCAGAGAGGAAGAACTAGGGTTCCGTTGATGTTTTCGTTGGTGTTTACTGATACCTGCATTGGCTCACCTATCTCGGCCAAATGCACATGGCACTTGAAGATGCGCATCAAAAGGTTCACTCGATAATTTCAGCTTCTAATACTGCCTCATCTTCGATATCAAATGGCTTCTCTTCTCTAGACCACCAGAATGCGAATGCGACAACAATTATTGGAATTGCACCTACTTGGGCAATCCAAAACAGCATTTCAATTGAATGATCAAACAAACTCTTGCTGTAGGGTGATAGCTCTACACTCTCATTAACCCACTGAGATGAATGTACAACGCGCTTTTGATATGATAATCTCCATTCTCCTCCTTGTAAGTCGTCCCAGCCACTGCTGGTTACTTTGGTAATACTAGAGGCGTTGGCAGTAAAGTTGTCAGATTCCCACAATATGTCATCTCCGTCAACATATTGTAAAGTTGCATTCCTTGTACTTGCGCGACCCATATTATTCACAGTGAACGTTACTTCTTCGTCCTCTATACTGAAACTATCTACAACTAAGCGCGCTCTCCAGTACCAGATGTTGTTAATCAGGTATCTCATTACATCCAATTCTTCACCGAGACGATCGTTTACATCCTCAAACGTTCCTGGTAAAAATTGATCATCATCAGTTTCGAAAGTAAATGTGGGGAAACCCATTACGCCATAGCCGTAGTCACGACTAGTACCACAGTTAGGGTATAATCCCTGATTTGCATTCTGAATTGGAATATCTGAGATGTTTCCATTTACTTCATCTCTAATTCCATGGAATAGTTCCCAATCTGGAGGTTGATCTGGCCACTTACCCCAAGGATAGAGCATGATCCATACACCTGTGTGCATTGTGACATACAAATCTGCATCTTGGACATATGCATTCATGTAATCTGCATTGGCACGTGTTTCTGGCTCACTAAATGGACCTGAACCTGGTGCAAAAGGGTCGCTTGGTGAACAATCATCCCAATAGTGGTCATAATTTCGATTCAAATCGATTCCTGTTGGAACAGGTTCGCTGACGAATGGATTTGCTGCTGTAGTTAGATTCAGATTATGCCTTGTGTCAGCATCATTTCCATCCGGATTAAGCATAATCAGAATATGTAATTCAGTACTTTGCAGTACATCTACTGCTTCATCATTTCCAGCATTCCATTCATTGATGTACCATTTTGCAGTTAACCAAGCTAGGGCTGTGCCAAGATATTCATTTCCATGATGGCCACCATCGATGTAGATTACCTCTTTTGCATCGCCGTTACTCTTTGTTTCCATTGACCAATCCGACAAAACAACCATCCATAATTCTCTGTTGAGGTAGGAATTGCCAATACTTGACAACTGTACAATATCTGGATTATCATTAGCCCAATCATTGACTTCTTGAGTCAATGCTGCGTAGCTCATGTAGAGGTGATTGTCTACTGGTTCGCCCGGCCAATTCTGTTCTGCGGTAACCAAAGTGGGGGCTACAATCAAGATTGCAAGGAAGACTGCAAGCCCGCGCATAGTTGTGCCAAGCATCGGCCTACCATCAATATGACTATTGAAAGTTCAAAACTGCCGGGAGTGGAACTATAACCCATAGGAATATGTGAATAACTATGGTAGTCATAGAATGCCCACATTGTTCCGAAGATATTGAAATGGATGATGATGCTTATGGGTTGTTTGAGTGCCCTATTTGCGAAGGAGAATATGAATGGGGAGAGGCGCCAAAAAAGAAGAAAAAGAAGACAACTAAATCGGATTTCAAAACTCGTTCTAAATCAAAAACTAGGACTAGGACCAAAAATAGCGCTCAAAAAGAACGCACTAATAGAAATTCTAATCCAACAAATAATCCTGCTTATGGAAAGGTACAGGTTAGTATATTCTTAGGTAGTATTTTCTTAACAATAATGATTCTTTCCGGATTTAGTTCTAATTCATGGTACACCTATTCTGGCGAATCTCCTGATGGAGCTGAAGTCAGTGCAGGCTATGGCCTATCCAATACAATTATGACTGTCACTTACGAAGGCTATGGAACGTCTGATTCGTTAACCTATACACAGGGATCACTGAATGATTATGAATCAAGAGAAAAGATCGCTGAAGAGCAACAAAAGGGACTCGAAGAAGGCTGCTCAGATGGCACTTGGGGATATGATGAAGAATACTGTGGTGAGCAAAAATCTAGTGTTAAAGATTCGATTGAATACTGGAGTGGATGGACCTCCGCAGGAAATTTCCTCTTCTACTCGTTGTTGTTTCTCCTTCTTTGTAGCATAGGACTTGTTGTGCTCAAGAGTATTTCCTTCATGGAGAATTATGGAATGATAGAATTATCTTCTGAGTTTTACAACGATAAGCAAAAAATCGACAATATCGCTAGTACAGTAATCTATTCTCTTTTGATTTTGGCGCTATTGATGTTTATGATATTCATTCCATCGCTAGAATTGATTTACTCCGATGATATACTAGAAGAGTTTTCTAGCGGAATGGGATTTTCTTGGTGGATCATAATGATTACATGTATCACATGCTTAGTATTATCAATGATTGAATTGAAAAACCGCAAATCTGCGTATTAATTTAAGATATAAGAGAAAAGGATCGGTGCAACTATTGTTGCATCTGATTCGATAATATGCATAGGAGTTTCTGGCGATAATTTGCCCCAAGTTATTTTCTCGCTTGGAGGTGCTCCTGAATATCCTCCGTAGGAAGCTGTAGATTCAGAGATTTGAGCGAACCAGCCCCACAAGGGTGCATTTTCTTGCATATCTTGACGAAGCATTGGCACAACACATATCGGGAAATCCCCTGCTATTCCTCCCCCGATTTGGAGCAAACCTATCGGGTGTTCAGCATTCATGTACCAATCTGCTAAGTGCATCATGTAATCGATTCCTGTCTTGACTGCAGATTTATCCACATCACCTTTGATACAGTGTGCTGCGAATATGTTGCCGAGAGTCGAATCTTCCCATCCAGGCACATATACAGGAATCCCAGCATCTCTTGCAGCGATAAGCCAAGAATCTGTAAGAGGAATCTCTGCCTCTAAGTCATCTAATATCGCCATTAGATGTTCATGTGGGAATGCGGAGCCGCTTTTCCACTGAGAGAGGATTTTGTCCTCGATATGGCGAATTGCTTGCTCCTCGGGAATACAAGTATCAGTCACTCTGTTGAAGCCCTTTTGATGTAAATCAGCCTCATCCTCTTCGCTAAGATTACGCCAATTTGGAATCCTTTGGTACTGTGAATGGGCAACCAAATTGAATACATCTTCCTCTAGATTAGCTCCTGTACAAGTTATTGCATGGATCTTTCCCGACCTTATCATCGGCGCTAGTGAACGTCCAATCTCTGCAGTACTCATTGCTCCAGCCAATGTTACCATCAAGCGACCACCATCTGACAAAAATTTGTCAAGAGATTGGGCACAATCTCGCAATGCTCCGGCATTAAAATGATGGAAATGACGGTCTACAAAGCCTCTAACGCCTCCATTAACAGGTTCTGTCAGGAATCTTTCAACTCGCTTACGTCTGTTAATACTCATTTCTGGATATTTCTCTCTGAGGGATTTCTCAATAACCTCAATAATACGTGCTGGATCAGTATTTCCACAAGAAAAAGCATCGATTGCTAGTAATCCTGATTCTGAATAACAATGTGCGCTGACATGGCTTTCGTCTAGCAAAACAACTGCAGCAAATCCAGGTGGGGAAACGCTACCGTCGAAATCCTCGTTATGAGAATGAACACGACGTGCACCTGAGGAATCAACTGCTGATTCCATCAAAGAAAGCATCCATGAGCCTTCAACTCCCACAGCACCGGTGCAATCTAGCATAATATGAGCGCCATGTGTCATTTAATCACCTCTTATTTGCAATATGAGCTGCTATGACCTTGGTGGCGATCATCGCTGCGGTGAATTGTGTCAACGGAGTTCCATCTTGAGGGACGATTTCATTGACATCCGCGCTAATGATTTCACAATTCGCGAAGGCTGTTTCAATCGTTTGAACAACATGCCAGAAGGTTAGTCCTCCCGGAACTGGGGTCCCTGTGGCAGGAACAAGTGAACCGTCTAGACCATCGATGTCAATTGTCAAATGTACTGGACCATCGATATTCGCAATAGATTCAAGCCATTCAGACCATGCTTTTTCCCCGCTACATGGACTCATAACATCTCTAGCAAACCAAGTATGGATTCTGTTATCACTTTCAATTAATTCTGCTTCCTGGTGACAATATGCTCTAATTCCGACCTGATAAACAGATAATGCTCCTTCATCTAAAGATCTTGCAATTGCGCATGCGTGTGAATATGGCTCACCATCCAACTCGTCTCTGAGGTCGGCATGAGCATCGATTTGAATCAAAGTGACCTTTTCTGGATATCCTCTAAGGACAGCAGGAAGAATGCCATGTTCGCCGCCAAGGAATACTGGAAATGCTCCACTAGCATATTGTTGCTCAGCATACTTTGCGATGCCTGCGAGCTGTTCCTGAAGAGATGCTCCCTCGCCATCCCATGGCTCTACTGTACGAATTATTCTGCCTGCTGGCAACTCTTTGCCTAGTAAATCGTCATACAATTCGACTTGTCCTGATGCCTCAATACATGCTGCTGGCCCTTGGCCAGTACCTTGTCCATAGGAAGTGGTGAGTTCATAGGGGATGGATGCTATAATCACATCAGCAGGCCCTGCAATGTCGGGTAAACCGAGGAAATTACCCTCGGAAAACTGCTCATCCATACACTTGCGGAGTAGATTTCCCCTTTGAAGTGCTCGATTGACCCAAAATCATCGCTGGGTTAATTAGGGACTTCGACCTATACATATTACTGCGCAGCGGGTAAAAGTTAGCCGACCTATATCCCAGCGCGAGGTGATTACATGGGAATGACAATGATGGAATTAACTGAGGCAATTAGGCAGCATATCGACATGGAAATGGATCCTGAAGTCGCAGGAGGCATGGCTGAGCACGCTCTCGGTTTCTTTGGTTTCTACGACAGAATCATTGACAACGCCCTAGAACCTACAGATCGTAACCTATTCTACATGTTCCAAGATTATGACCTTCTTACAACCGAATCCGAAGAAACCACATTGTGGGATGGTCGTGAATGGAGAATTCACTACTGGCGTTTCAAACCAGAACTTCGTGAGCGTGTTGAAGCATACATGAATCGCGAAGTCGAAGTCGTAGAAGTTGATCCATTCGGTGATGTTTACGGCGATGCCGGAAGTATTTGGATGCGTGAAGGTGACAAGCCAGTCAATCCAAATGCCTTCACATCTGACCACTGGGGATGAACACTTTCCCACAAGTCTTGAAGAGTAGCGGGTACACCATTGTACTATGAAGGTCAGAGCCAGTCTACTGGTCGTGCTATTTTTTGCATCGGTTTTCCCAGTAGTTAACGCCGATGAAATAACTCCAGTAACGATTAACGTAGACTGGGGAGATGACCACGCTTACATAATTTCAGGCGACGTTGAAATTTCTGAAATCAATGTTACTCATTCACATAATTTTGAAATGTTGGATGTAGGTTTGATTTATGATACCACAGGAGATAATTTGAGAATAGAACTCAATACATCACTATCTCATGGTGATGTAATCACAATAGAAGCTGGTGAAGTTACTCGCAGTGTAACAGTTGGTTTATGGGGTCAGCCACTCGCAGATCACGAAGTTACCTTGAATTCTCAATGGGAGATGGATCAGCAATGGGATAATGAAAATGGTACTCAGAAGTATATACTAATTTTCGACGGTCAAGGGTGGCAACAAAGAATCGGTAATAGCCTTGAATCCTGGGAAAGAGGAAATGGTACATTACAAATCATCTCGAATACTGAAGAGAGCAGCATCTCTATGATGATAGACCTTGATTCGGTTTGGAAAAATGAAACTACAGTAGATGGAGTGATGAGCGAGCAATCTTTCGACGCAAGAGGAAGCGGCGTCATCGGAGTTGGTAATGATGGCGATGAAGGTGATGTACAAATTCAAGGCACCATTAGCGATGCTTGGATAAATCGAACAACGCTTAACGGAATTGTTGATGAAAGATTCAAATTAGAAGCGAACGGGTCCATTTCTCTAAACTCAATGGAAGACGGAGAAATGATGAACCTCAGTGGAGACTTAGCAGTGCTTCTAATCGAAACTTGGGACTCTGATGGCGTCCGTATGTTGTCACATACCCAGTTCGAAGCAACAGCTGACCTCATAATGGAAAATAACGATACTAGAATGGACATATCGCTGAATACTTTTGAATCACTTGAAAGATGGGAAAATGGAATTCGCGTAGACCAAGTAAACAAAATGATTGGTGGAGGGACTTTTGGCTTCTCTAATAATGACGAAAATGCTAGTGTTCAGATAAATGGAACAATTCACGACTTCCATCAAGAACAACAGGATGGAATAGTTACTGTAGATGATTTGCATGTTGATGGCGTATTAACGGGAGATGCTCAAGGAACATTTGGCGTAGTTAGAACCATTGAAGATACGACTTCACAGGCTAATGAAACCGGTGTGCTCTACGATGTAATTATCGTGCACCAGGAAGATTGGTTCAACATTACTGGAATCGCTGCATTACCTAATTCTGATCTTGGCGCTGGAGCTCATCACAATGAATCCTGGTCCTACGACGCAAAGCAAGCGGAATGGGAAAATCGAACGATACGAACAGTTTGGAGTCAAAGTGGCCCAGATCCAAGTAGCGGTGATGAAATTCATTCCAACTCACCAATACAAAATTCGCCTGAAGCACCTACGGTAGAGGAAGGTGTTGGAAATATTAGTGTCAGTCGAGAAACTGGTTTTGCTCCAATAGATGCAATGACAGGAGATGTATTCGTACTTGACCAGCAAGACGGAATGGTACTCACTGTAACTGCTGGACAAGAAGAAACTGTTGCAATGGACGGCCATTTGGTCGATACCGTAGCATGGACCGGTACATATTCGACTGAAGTTATTGGTACCGCTAGTGGAAATCTGATAATTGATGGACCTCTATCGGGATTGAATGTTGAAATCAATAGACAATTCCAAATGGAATTTGGAGATGATGGAGAATTGGTTAATTTGACCGAAAACCAATCTGTAAATCGAGTCCTGTCGCCTTCAATAATCTCGGTTCACGATAACAGTGACCCAAGCATCGATTTGATATCTCTGGCACAAGGAGTAGTAACTGGAGAAGGTGGTTCGCCTGGAACGCTTGAAGTGACTGTTTCAGATGTTGATTTCAATATCGCTAGTGTTACTGCTGACACAACATCGATTGGAGGAGTTGCTGTATTATCCCTGAATGACAAGGGATTGAATGGTGACAGAGTAATCGGTGATGACATCTGGACCGCTGAAATTTCTGTTCCAGGTCTTGAATATGGTGAACTTCCGATCAGTGTTACAGTAACTGATGCATTCGATGCGACAGATTCTGATTCAGAAAACATTACTGTTCTAAATCAACCACCGAGATTAACATCAATCGAATTAGTTCCTTCCTTTGTCCACAGGGGTGAGGTAATTCTTGTTAATGCTGAGGTAATAGATGGTCACGGGGTTGCCTCTGTGTCTATCGATATGAGAGATTACGGTGGAAACATAACCGAGTTAAACAGACTTGGAGACATATGGGTAGGACAAATCGAGGTACCTACTGGAATGGCCCCTGGTGACCGACTTCTAAGTGTCAGAATGGTAGACCAAATGGATTCAGCAATAATAGTGGAAAGAACGATCGTTTCTGGACAACACCATATCGAAACAGACATGGACGAGGATATAGTCATAAACGTACAAAACGAACCTCCTTTAATCGATGCAGGAGGCATGAGAGTAATCGAAATTGGTGATGAAGAAGTAAACTACGTCCTTACAATCTCTGTAGAGGATTATGATGGATTAAATTGGGTCAAAGTGAAATTGGGAATCTTAGCCCCTCCTGGTCAATCAAATACTTGGTTTGCAATGTCATCTAATGGTGATGGAACCTATTCAAAGGAGTTCACTGTCAAGACATATATCGCTCTTGGAACACACGAAATTCTGGTTAAGGCGATGGATTCATACGGAGCTCAAACCGGACAAGAGCCGATAGTAATTTCACTTGAAGAACCTGGTTCAGAATCAGCCTCTGTTGATGCGGGAGATACGTTAACCTATGTCGCATTAGGCGGATTGGGAGTTATTGCCATTGTTGGTGCTGCAATTTATGTCATGCGTGGCTCGGACGAAGAAGGCGGCCTAGGTGGATTTGGAGACGCTTGATGTTTTCCAAATTTACCATCGACAACGGTTTATACCCCTGTCCAATCCGATGGTTACACTTGCGAGAGTAGTGTAGTGGTTATCACCGAGCGTTGCCAACGCTTGAACCCGGGTTCGAGTCCCGGCTCTCGCACCACTCTATTGCCTCAACATCATGATGACTGCTTTTTGGCCATGTTCAAATTGACCGATTTCAGTAAACCCATGACGTTGATGAAAACGAACTGAATCCGGATTTGGTGGCCGAAGATTAACCTCTGCTGCGATTGGTACTCCGAGTTTAGATGCTGTATCGGTGACTGCCTGGTAAAGTTTCGAGCCTATTTTTTGATTCCTATTCGCTGTTGATACCGCTATCCGGTCTACGTAGAGGAAATCGTCATATCTTTCATTGAACCATAAATAATTGAGGCTCCCATAGGCTGTTTTTGGTGGCAAACAAATTACAAATCCTAGCAAGGAATTACTATCAAACAAGCCAATTGAAAGTGATGAATAATTCAAGAGGTCAAGAATTTCTTGCTCCGAGACCTTGCCTGTTCCGGGCAATCCTTGCTCATTAATCTCCCATATCGAACTGGAATCAGATATTTGCAAGGCCCGTATTTCCATATTGTTTACACTTAGGCTAAGCGAATAATATCTTCGACTAACCAAGAAGATCAGCAATCAATGCCATCATGGCTGTCCTCAATGGAATCAAAGGCCTCCAACCATCACCCGTAATTTCTAACAACAACTCGTGTAATGGTTCCAAATCCGGTCTATTGTTTTGCAATCCAGTAATCGGCTTTGCTTCCATTCCAGCAATTTCATGACCAAACAGAGTTTCTGCAGTAAATTCACCACTCAAGCCTTGATTTGTTCTAGACCATAGCATGTCAAACTCCGCTTTGCTGTCCTTTGCTAGCCATTCTCTTCTCCCGCACATATGCAAATTAGATACTGTTTTCTTGGATTTTGCAATATGAGCAATAGCGTTAGCAGCATCGATTACACTTACCCAATACCTCGAATCACTCTCAACTTCTACTTGTTTGGACCAATGTAGAATCTCTTGTGGCATCCACTTGTCTTGACGAGTGGGAATTAAGTCGTGGACAATAACGTGATTTCCTATTTCAACATCTGCTGGACTTCCATCAAATGAGATGGTAAATCCTTCCCCACTTTCTTCTAACTTGACTGATGAGAACTTGAGAAGGGTTTGATTCCTTAAGCGATGAGAGGGCTCTTGAGCTATCACGTCAATATCCATTGAGAGTAGTTTGTCTACCACTGCTTCACCTAATGAGCAGGTTGCTCCTTTGACAA
>CAXGTB010000006.1:0-19348 GCA_964012565.1 uncultured euryarchaeote
CGATAATATTCCAGTTGATGGCGGTTTTGGCGGCTGCCTGATCTCATCGAATTAATCGTAGCATTGAAAGCCATGACGCCGTGGCACAGCCATGACCGAGACGGAGAATGCAAATCCTCGTCCTGACGATGATATTCGTGATCATCTACACCAGATGGAAGCTAAAGTTCGTAAATTACGTGATTCAAGAAATAATCACAATGAGCAGGGAAAACGATTTGCTGAGCAAAGAAACGCCATTCAGTCTCAGTACAAAGAGCACCGTGAAAAGTTAGATTTGTCTGTCGCAGAAGTGAAGGCCATAAGGGCTGAACAAAATCTTCACAAAAAGAGAAGAGACGCAATACAAGCCCAAATTCGTGATCTTATTGGACAGGCTAAGTCTCAGCGTGGGGATCGTAATGACAAAAAATCAGCATCCTTCGAATTTAACAAGTTGGCTAGCGAAGTTGACAACATGGAGAAAACATACGAAACACGTGGTGGTATGTCTTCTAAGAAAGAAAAAGAGACCATGGAGAAAATCAAGAATATGCGTCGCAGGATGAAAGAACTTGAACCAGAGGTCGAGAAACTCCAATTAATCAAAGTCGATTTATCAAATAGAGATGAAGCGATAAATCAACTAAAAGCTGAAGCAGATGCTGCTCACAAAGATTTTGTCGAGTGTCTTGAAAGAGCAAAGGGAATGAGCAAGGAACTTGATGAGTTATTTGCTCATAGAGATTTCTTGAAAGGAGAAGGAGACCGATTCCACAAAGAATTCCTAGCATGTAGAGAGAAAGCAGACGAAGTACACTCGAAGATCTCAGAATTGATGAAGGAAGTTAACGAAGCTCGTGATAAGTTGAAGATTGCTCGTGAAGAGAGAGAATCTTGGATTACAGACCACAACGCTTCAGTTTCAAAAGAAATGAAGACTGGTGCTGAAGATGCCAAGGTCGCAGATTCAATGGTTGAGCATCTTTTGAGTGCAGGTAGTTTGACTTTCGGTGGTACTATGGCTGGAGATAGAGCAGGTGCTGATTCAAAGAAGGGAAGATCTACGAAGAAGAAGAATATGCGTCGTATTGACATGACCGCATCTCGTGGAAGGAAGTGATGAATTGCTTGGCATCATAATGGCCGGGGGCCGTGGCACCCGTCTGATGCCACTAACTGAAAATCGCCCCAAACCAATGGTTCCAGTTTTAGGAAGACCGGTTATCGATTACGTCAAAGACGCAATGGTCGCATCAGGATTAACTGAAATTATAGTTACTACTGGATACCAAGGTGAACAATTGGTATCTCATGTTGATTCATGGTCGGTAAAAAGTCGTGTAAACCAGGAACAAACTCCAATGGGTACTGCGGGAAGTGTCAGGCTTCTTTCGGATGAACTTGAAGAGACATTTGTAGTGGGTTCTGGAGATTCTGTAGCATCTTTTGATATTGCAGATTTGCTAAGTTCTCATCGTGAATCAGGTGCTAAAGTTACCATGGCCCTTTGGAAAGTTGAAGACCCTACTGAATTTGGAATTGTAGGACTATCAAAAGATCATTTAGGGGAATTAGATTCTAAATTGTCCGAGGGTTACATATCAAAATTCAAGGAGAAACCTGCAGCGGAAGAAGCCTTCTCAAATCTAATCAATGCGGGACTATACATCATTGAACCTGAAGTTATGGAATTAATTCCAAAGGGAGAGAAATATGATTTTTCAAAGCAATTATTCCCTGACGTTTTGTCGAGAAAATGGCCAATGTATGCGAAAACAGTCAAAGGAATCTGGTTTGATGTAGGGCACCCATTTGAGTTACATAAGGCACAGATGGCCTTGATAGAGCAGCGAGATAATCTTCCATTCCCAATGCCTGAAGGTGAGGTGTTACCTGATGGTTCATTCATCAGTAGTACAGCATCTGTTAGCGGACATATCTCTCGCTCAATTATTTTGGAGGGCGCATCAGTTAATGGTGCTGCAGTAAATTCTGTAGTTATGGCTAATTCTAGAATAAATGGAGTATCTGAATCGTCTATTGTCGGCCAAGATTCAGTTATAGATTCAAGAATTTTGAACTGTGTAATTGGTGATGGCTCAAAGATCTCTATTGATTTAGAGAACGAGAGACGATAATGTAGTATGCGTGCCGGCGTTTTATTCTTATACCGATGGTTTTGCGCCGTAGATATGGCTGATAGAATCGGAGATGGACCCGTTCGCAGTTACGACCGCTCTTGGACTGAAATCGAAGAGATGTTGGACAAGGCAATTTCAAGAAGAGACCAGTGGAAAAAGTGGTTCGATCAATGTAGTAAAGATGGAGACAGAGACGGAATGAAAGAAGCCGCTCGAAATCACAAAGCCTTGGATGGTGTAATCAAAACTCTGCGATGGACTCTTGGTGAAGAAGGTGTTGAACACCCTCTAGATTAAAAATAATCATCTGCCCAGAGCATTTAGAACTAATCATGGGAATCCATCATATTTCATGGCAATCCACTGCAAGTGGTGTAGAGGATGAGTATATTCATGCTTCAGCACTGTCTTGGTTGGTAGGAAATGAAGAAGCTGTAGAAATCGAGCGTATGAATTCTTATCACGGCTCTCCAATTCACTTAGTAACTGCAGAGTTGAAACGTCGTGGACAAGCCACAAAATCATTATCTAGGCTTGGGAAAGAAGCTTTAGAATTCTTGGAGTCACAGTTCGACAAAATAATTGATGAAGATAATGTAATTCACATAAGACTCGATTTACATGATCTCCTTGCTGGTAAAGTTACGATAACAGGTCCTGGAGAAAAACCGACTGTGAAGGGTCGAGCAAAATTGGAGGTATATCCTGGAAACGATGTAATGGATATTGCTTCAGAAACAATTGCTAATGCTATAAACAGCGCACTGAATTAGGTTGCCCTAAAAATATGAGACCTTGAGCAAGGCATTATATCGTAAAACTTAGAGGCATAATTGGTTGGTGAAGAATAGATGACACACGTAGTCACGTCCGCATGTGTAGATCACAAATATCAAGAATGTGTAGCAGTTTGTCCTGTAGAAGCATTTAGAGAAGCAGATACATACCTAATCATCGATCCTGATGAATGCATTGATTGCGGTGCATGTATTCCTGAATGTCCAGTTGATGCAATCTTCGCTGATACTGATGTTCCAGATGAAGAAGAAGCATGGATTGAGAGAAATGAAGAGGAATCTCAAGATGCAGAAATTGCAACTGGGGACACTCCAGTTCTCGGTGATTAAATTCACGCAACATAACATATATTCATGAATGAAATGCCCCACGCTAGGTGTGATGGCAATGAATAATTCATACGATGTCAAGTCTCTTCGTCATGCAGATGACCTATTGAAGCGAGGATTCGCTTCGATGCTTCAAGGGGGCGTCATCATGGACGTCGTTACTCCAGATCAAGCAGCAGTAGCCGAAAAAGCTGGAGCAGTATCGGTAATGGCGCTTGAAAGGGTCCCAGCAGATATCAGGAAAGCCGGTGGTGTGGCAAGAACCTCTCATCCTAGTATGATTACTGGGATAATCGAGTGTACTTCAATTCCAGTGATGGCAAAATCAAGAATTGGTCACGAGGCTGAAACTCAAGTTTTGCAGGCACTTGGTGTTGATATGGTTGATGAATCAGAAGTTCTAACTCCAGCAGACCCTTACTTCCACATAAACAAGAATGCTCATGATATACCATTTGTTTGTGGTGCCACAGGTCTAGGCGAAGCGGTTAGGAGAATTTACGAAGGAGCAGCAATGATTCGAACAAAGGGTGAGGCTGGCACTGGAAATGTAGTTGCTGCAGTAACCCATGCAAGATTGATTGACCAAGAAATAAGGCAGGTCCAAACTCTTGACGATTCAGGTTTGGATGATGCTGCGAACCTGATTATGAATAGATACAGAGTCTTAGCAGAATCTAGCAAGTTACCAGGAATTTCTAATGTTACACCATTCGGAGAAATTGACGACGAAATGCATGGAAGTATTCGTGACATATTACTCGAAGTTGCCGAATTGGGAAGACTTCCTGTAGTGACATTTTGTGCAGGAGGTATAGCAACTCCAGCTGACGCATCACTCATGATGCAAATGGGAGTTGATGGTATCTTTGTTGGCTCTGGTATTTTCAAATCAGAAGACCCTCCTACTATGGCTGATGCAATTGTTTTAGCAACTGCCCATTATGACGATCCTGACAAGGTTGCAGAAGCAATGAGCATGATGGATGGAAAACCGATGAAGGGTGATGAATTAGAAACCTTGGAAGTTCGCTTGGACCAGAGAGGTTGGTGAAATTACCACACAGTGGCATTTTCAACATCATCTATTCCTTTCATATAGCCCATATTGGTCGGAAGGCTGCAAGTGGGGTAGCCCCCGCAAACTGAGAGTTGATCCTAATGGCCAAGAAGATGAGTGCAAAAGCACGTGCAGCAGCACGTAAGCAGCGTGACAAGTGGAAGAATAAGCGATGGTTCACAATCCGTGCACCTAGGCACCCTTGGAACTTCAAGAAAATAGGAGAAACGATCGGTGAGACTGATGAGCACATTATGGGCCGTGTCTATGAAATGACACAGCAAGAATTCAGTGGCGACTTTACTAAGATGCACGTCTTGTTAAGATTCAGAGTTACTGATGTTGTAGGACAAGATGCATTGACCACATTTGTAGGTCACGCACACCAATCTGACCACACACGTCGTCAAATTCGCAGATACAGAGGAAAAATCGACGATGTTGTCGACGTTGTTACTACCGATGGTTTCCTAGTTAGGTTGAAACCTCTAATGATTACAGAACGCCGTTGCCAGACCTCGGTAAAGCAAGCTATGCGTTCAAAGTCTGCTGAAATTATTCGTTCAACTGCAGCCAAGTCAACATACTCCAAGTTACAAGAAGCAATGTTAGGCGGAGATCTAGAAACTGAAATCAGAAATGCAGTCAAAGCAATCTACCCTTGCCGCAACGTAGTTATTCGTAAGAGCCAACTATTGCAGTCAGGTGTTACAAATGAAAAGGGACCAACTCTAGATGAAATCCATGCTGAAGAATCAAGGCAAGATGCTGAATTAAAGGCAAAGAAGGCTGCAGCACTAGCAGCTGCAGAGGAAGATGATAATACTGAAGAAGCGGGATTATTAGCAGCAGCAGAAGCAATGGAATCGATTTCCGAGAAAGAGGAAGTAGTAGAAGCACCATCTGAAGAAGATGTTGAAGCAGAACCTCCAGCAACGGAAGAAGCAGAGCCTGAAGCAGAGGAAGAAGCAGAGCCTGAAGCAGAGGAATCTTCTGAAACAGAATCATCTCTGATGAAACTGAAGAAAGATGAGTTAGTCGAGAGAGCTAAGGCAAAGGGAGTAGCAACTTCCGGTACCAAGGCTGACATCGTCGCTCGTCTTCTCGAGTGAGTTGAGCTATGATGCGTCTTGGTGTCATTGGCGGCACGGCTATGACTAGTCTTGCCACTGATGAGATTGAGGTTACTCGAAGTGACAATGTTGTTGCTCAGACAAAGTATGGTGAAGTTCCACTACTTTGTGTTCAAAGTGGAGCAAGTGAACTTATTTTCATGGAAAGACATCATGGAAAAGGAACAACTCCACCTCATCAGATCAATCACCGAGCAAACATAGATGCAATGGCTGGTGCTGGTGTAGATGCTATACTAGCAGTTTGCTCTGTTGGAACTATACCGTCTGATTTCCCTCCCGGCTCTGTCGGTTACGCTGTTCAATACATCGATTTCACAGGAATGGAATCAACCTTTTTTGATAGTGATGCAAAATTTACTTCGATGACTAAACCATTTGATTCAGAAATGAATTTGAAACTTGATTCTGTATTATCCAAACTACAGCCTGGTCTGAAACTTGGTAGAACTTATTGGTTGGCGCATGGCCCTCATTTTGAAACAACAGCCGAAATTAATGCAATCGAAAAGTTAGGTGGCGAAGTCGTTGGAATGACAATGCCAAGAGAGTGTAAACTAGCAGCGGAATTAGGAATTCCATATGCTGCAGTACTTGTCTCAAGTAATTGGGCCGCAGGTAGAGAGCCTGGAGATTCGACCAAGGATTTGAATCACAATGAAGTCTCATCAACGGCAGAATCCAAATTGGGTCCAGTTGTTGAATGCATCAAGGCATTCACGCAATAACTAACATTCTAGTGCTAAACCCCCCTTCATGGGCCGTAGTGTGGAAGATTGGCTTTCAAGCGAAGATGATGATGAATGGAGCAAAATGATGCGCAAGGTTGCAGCATTCCATCATAAGCACGATTTCGCCGGAAATAATGGTCATGATATGGGGTATAGGATCGCTCTTACAGTTGAAGAGTTAGGTGAATTGGCAGCAGCAGTAACAAAGGGTAAGCCGATTGAAGAATGTGCAGAAGAGATGGCTGACGTTCTAATTTTGTTGATGGGCCATTCCCTTGCAATGAAGATAGACTTGAAAGCAGCATTCGAATCTAAATATGAAATTATTATGAATAGACCAGCAAGAAAAGGTCGTCTAGGTATACGTGTAACTGAGTACGGTTCTGAAAATATTGATTGAAATAATTTAGCTGAATGTTGAAATCACGTTTTCAATCCATTCCTCTGCATCATCTTCGTAATCTACATCGCAATCGACTCTTTCATAGATTCGAGTTGCTCCCTTCTCTTCGAGTATCCGATCCCACTCCTTTCCTGCTTCACAAAATAGATCGAACGCAGTGTCACCTAATGCTAGGACTGAGAATTTCATGTTTTGCAACTCATCATCTCCGAGTTCTTCAACATAATCCCACAAATCGATTGCATTGTCTGGTTGTTCTCCATCACCCCAAGTACTGCATACAATCAACAAATTTTCAATCTCACTGAAATCTGAATTATCTACTTCATCCATCCCAAAGTTTACGCATTCCAGACCTGATTGTTCACCTAGTTTGCATATGTCCATTGCAAGTAGTTCGGAGTTTCCGGTTTCTGTTCCATACAATACAGTGATTTTCGTCATTCTAACCAGACACATCGAAACATCGGTAGTATATCAATTTAGGGCGCCCTAAAAAAACTTATTAGGCACGAACCCTAGAACAAAATATGCCATACTGCATTGCAATCACAAAGGCAGGTTCGCCATCGGTCTTGAAAATTCATGATATTGAAATGCCTTCTCCGAGTGAAGGAGAAGTCTGTATCGAAGTCAATTATGCAGGAATAAATTTTGCAGATACTTTGATGCGACTTGGCTTGTATCAACCTAGGCCTCCTTTTCCCTTCACTCCTGGTTACGAAGTAAGTGGTACAATTCATTCACTTGGTAGTGGTGTTACTGAATTTGAAGTTGGACAAAGAGTCGTAGCAGCAATGCCAACTGGAGGCCAATGCAGTCATGTAACTGTGAAGGTTTCTCGAGTTATTCCAATCCCTGATGACATGGGACTAGATGAAGCAGCAGCAATGCCTGTGACATACCTAACAGCTCATCATATGCTCCATTATCTTGGGCATCTCAAAAAGGGAGATACTGTTCTAATTCATGGTGGAGCAGGAGGAGTAGGAACTGCAGCATTGCAACTTTGCCAATGGGCTGGAATTGAGAAAGTTTGGGCAACTGCATCTGGTCATAAGGCGGAAATCATCAGATCATTTGGAGGGATTCCAATCGATAGACATAACGAAGATTTCACACAGATTGTTAAAGATGCAACCAATAATCGTGGAGTAGATCATATCCTTGATCCAATTGGTGGTGACAATTTGACTAGAAGTCTCAGTTGTCTTGCAGAGGGAGGGCGATTATACACATACGGACTATCTTCTGCAGCACCAACTTCCAAGCGCTCTTTGTTGAAGGCTTTCTTTGCACTAAGAAAAACTCCAAAGTTTGACGCACTTCGTTTGATGACTCGTAACCGTGGTGTGTTTGGCGTCCATATGGGTACATGGAAAGATGAAGATGCCATAGCAGGACAACTCCACAGAATAATGGAAGGGGTGAAAGAAGGTCATCTCAAACCGGTAATCGATTCAGTTTTCGACGCTAAGGATGTAGCAAAAGCACACCAACATATTCATGATGCAAAAAACATCGGAAAGGTTTTGCTACGCTTCTCTGAATAATTCTTAAATTATTCAAGCAAAGAAGCTTCCGTTTAAATCACCAAGAACGTATAACAGGAAGTAAAAAGCTAGTATTAATCCAACTATGAAACCAATCGTCACTAAGAGACTGAAACCGGTCCATAATGCAACTATGTTCAGGATTAGTTTAGTAATCCCCTTTTCTTTTGGTAAATTGTAAATGACTTCAACAGGTTGTTGTCCCCAAACGAATTCTTCTTCGCAGATTGGGCACTCAAAATCCCCAAATGCATCATCTGGCAGTTCAAGGTCTTCCGAGCAATGTGGACAGGTAATCTCCACCATGCAACTTACCTCTCAAAATAGGAGATAAACGTTCACCCGATTTATTTCGGGAGAGGCGTAGTGTAGATTTCAGAATTGGATCTGGACGGCTTCTCTTTGGACCGGATCTGTTACTTCGAATAGGTCGCGGCGAGCAGCTCCCTTCATTCCAGCGACGATGCTGGTTGGAATCATCTGAATCGCAGCGTTCCAGTTTGTCGCACTTGCGTTGTAGAATTCTCTGCGGTCAGAAACCTGGTTCTCGATTGAGACAAGTTGATTTTGGATGTTTACGAATGAAGTATCTGCCTTCAGTTCTGGGTATTGCTCTGCAACCATGTTAATTCTTGGCATCAATCCAGCAAGAGTACCTTCTGCAGCACCAAGTCCTTTGACATCGCCTTGTGCTAGGCATCCCGCTGCTGTTTGGCGAGCTAGTGCGAATTGCTCGAAAATTTCTCTTTCGTGGGATGCATAACCTTTGACTATGTTTACAAGATTTGGAATCATGTCATATCTTTGTTTTAGAAGTACATCGATGTCTGCCCATGACTTGTTTACATTTTCTTCTAAGCGGACTAATCGATTCCATGTGCTGATGAACCAAATCATCAATATTAGAACCAATACTCCTGCGATTATCCCTATAACTAGGCCTGTGCTCATGAATTGAGGTCAAGAAACTGATACTTGAACCCTTCTTAGGACCTCTTCATTAAATCAGAAGCGGTAAATTTAGAGAAAATAATTGTTTTTTCTAATTTCTAATCCAATTTTGAAACACCATGTCGTGTTGGTCTTTCTCACCTGCAGCAACATGTTTTTCTTCAGAAAGTTCGAACCCCATTCCCGTTATATCTGGGAAGAAGGTGTCAGCATCGGAAACTCTTGCATCAATTATTGTTCTATGTAGTTGGGAGACATGTGGAAGGAATAATTTGTAAATTTCTCCACCACCGATTATCCATCCTTCCATTTCTATTGCTTGTTCAAAGGAAATTACCTCAACACCCTCAACATCTCCTCGAGATAACACAAAATGCTGTCTGCCAGGGAGTAGTCCTGGAAGTGAATCCCATGTTTTACGACCCATGATTAGATTTGAGCCCATTGTGATTTTCTTGAAGTGTTGCAGGTCAGTAGATTGCCTCCATGGAAGGTCACCATCTTTGCCAATGGCGCCATTTCTGTCACATGCAACAATCATACCTAGCATAGGATCACACTGCAATTGGAGCCTTAATATGAGGATGATGTTCGTACCCAACAACCTCTATGTCATCGTAAGTGAAATCATCGATATTCTTGATTTTTGGGTTTAATTTCAATGTAGGTAGAGGCTCAATAGGTGTGCGAGAAAGTTGCAGCTTTGTTTGCTCAAGATGATTTGTGTATAGGTGTGCATCACCGATAGTGTGTACGAAAGTGCCTGCCTCTAATCCACAGACTTGTGCCATCATGTGAGTCAGTAGAGCGTATGATGCGATATTGAATGGCACGCCCAAAAATACATCAGCACTTCTCTGGTATAGTTGACAATTCAGTTTTCCATTGGCCACATGGAACTGGAAAAATGCGTGACAGGGCATCAATGCCATTTCATCTAATTCCCCTACATTCCATGCACTTACGATTATTCGACGTGAGTTTGGATTGTTTTTGATCATATCAACGGCCTGCTCAACCTGATCTATAACTCGACCATCTTTGGTTTCCCATTTTCTCCATTGTTTCCCATAAACTGGGCCTAAATCTCCATTTTCGTCAGCCCAGTCGTTCCATATCCGGACACCATTTTCTTGTAAATATGCAACATTTGTATCTCCTGCCAAGAACCATAGCAATTCGTGAACGATTGATTTCAGATGTAATTTCTTGGTTGTAACCATTGGGAATCCCTTTGAAAGATCAAACCTCATTTGATGCCCAAAAACAGAGAGTGTACCGGTTCCTGTACGATCACCTTTCTCTTCGCCCTCATCTAAGATGCGCTGCATAAGATCGAGATACTCTTGCATTACATGGTTTACTAATGCGGAGGCCTTTGAGGATTTTCACGGGGCGCCCTGGCCTTTGATTCTGTCCATAAATTCGTCAGTGAACTCTCTATACATCCCTGCGAGAGTAGATTTAACCTCGTGGTCTTCTTTGTTAGCAAGTGCTTGCAAATCTTCAACCGAACTTCTTTTTTCCAACCAATCCCACCAAGTTATTGGCTTGCCATACGATATGCCAACCCGCTTCCATAAGCGAGGGAACTTATGCTTAGAAGGAGTCATGAATTCTCTTGTTCCTGTTAATCCAATGGGTACAACTGGGACATCAGGGTATGATGCTGCTAATCTTGCAATGCCCGATTTACCAGGTAGTAGGAATGGTGGTTCAGTACGCTTTGATCTTGTCCCTTCAGGGAAAATACCCAGTGCTCGATTTGCGTGCAATACAACTGCTGCACTAGATAATGCGTCAGCACCTCCTGTTTCTCGATTTGTTTCGATTTGCCCAGTTGCTCTCATAAAGGTCCGAAGCGCAAAATTTCGGAAGTGCCCATCTTTTGCTAAATAGTGGGTTCTTCTTCTGGATGCTAGAATTACAACTAGAGGGTCGACATGTGACAGGTGGTTTGCTGCAAGAATCGTAGGTCCAGCTGTTGGGACATTTTTAATTCCACGAATTTTTACTCGCAAAAACATTCTGAAGAACGGTGCTAATGTCCAGCGCATGAAACCATAAGACGCATCTCCACTTATACGGGCATTTTTGGGAGTGATTTTCCAATGGCTTTCCAAAGCCATCCAAGCCTCTTTGAGGTCACTCATCACATGTGTCGAGTCACATCATGTCTTTGATGGTTACTTCAGTTTTCTATGTGGTAATGCTGAAATGGGGCTTACTCGAGGATTGTCACATGCGAATGCTGGTATTGGCGATGTTGCTCTCTGCAACATTTGCTCCTGCTGTACTTGCAGATGCCGGTTGGGAAGAAGATGGATGGCTTGCAACTATCGGTGCCGAGAGATTAGAAAAAGGAGATGAATTTGGATGCTACGGCATGCCTAATCTTTCTTGGAAAGCTGATCCTGGTGCTGTAGCATTAGAATGCCGTGAATATATAGAAGAACGAATTGAAGCATCTATTTGGGGTTCAAATCCGATTTCAACCTACACTCCAAGTGATTTATCTGAGTCTCAGCATACAGTGGTTGCTAATCAAGGATTCAAGGTTCATGGAGATGAAACAGGACAATCCAATACTGCATGGCACTCTGCAGAAAATGTTCCTGAGGATGATTATGATTGGTACGATTTAGGGCGGCGTGGTGGATCGCTTGAGAAAGGAATAGCAGATGTCTCATCACTCGAATCCGAATTAGATGCTGGCGGTTTGGTAAACATGTATTGGATTGGTCGAATTTATGATGCTACAGTTCGTCATGATGCAGGCGTCGTCGACATGTTGTCAGAGAGAGATGATGTATGGTTTACAACCTGGGGTGAAGCGTTTTCATATTGGGCGTTAGATAGTTGCAATAGCCATAATGATTCTCTGAAAGATGGTTTATTGCATTTCGAATCGGTTGATTCAACAGCATGTAGCTCGGCATATAAAGCTTGGAATGTCCCATTGACATGGATTGTTGATGTTGGAAATGCTCAGGTCTTAGATTCGAGTCTAGACGAGTTAGATGTCGATGAAAGCAACACAAACGAAGGTTGGAGACAGGAGGGTTCAACCCTATTCATTAGCGTAATATCAGGTAATGAAGTCACATTTAATTTGAGTGATGACGATTACTATGAAGTATTGGGAAAAACTCAATTTTTCAATAATAAAACTACTGCACTAACTGTTGCAGGTCATGCAACTACGGATCTATTTCTTTGGTCAAAGAGATTTGATGACCATGATTTCTTGAAATTCACGTGGCTGCTTACTCCTCGTGAAATTGAATCAGGATTAGAATGGCTACCATACGCCGGTTTGGGAGTTCTACTATTGAGTGTCTCGGGAATCTGGTTAGTACTCAAGAAGGACGCTCTTGAGCATTCTAAGGCCGAAGATTTGATGCCTGTTGCCGATGGCGGTGATGATGATGAATGACGAAGTTGCCATAGATCCATGGGGTTCTTCACAATCAACAGATTATTCGCGAATTATTGATAAATTCGGTCTTTCTTCTATGGAGGGTGTCGCTATTGATTCCCCCTCAAGGCTACATAGAAGAGGTGTAGTCTTTGCTCATCGAGATTTAGATATGGTCTTGGAAGCAAAAAGAAAGGGAGACCCATTCGGAGTGCTAACTGGCCTAATGCCTTCAGGGAAAATGCATCTTGGACATTCAATGGTAATTGATCAAGTAAAATGGTTCCAAGAACAGGGCGGTGATGTTACAATTGCTGTTGCTGATCTTGAATCCACAGCGACTCGTGGTATCTCTCTGCCAGAGGGTAAAAAGATAGCAAAAGAAGAATATGTGGCTAACTACGCTGCTTTGGGTCTCGATCCTGAAAAGACTACTGTCTATTTTCAATCTCAAAGAAGTGTTGTTCAAAAATTAGGTTTCCAATTGGGCAAGAGAACAAATCTTTCAGAGTTAGAAGCGATCTATGGGTTTGATGGTTCAACCAATCTCGCCCACGTGCAAGCACCCTTAGTTCAGGCAGGGGATATTTTACATCCACAACTGGATGAATATGGTGGCCTGCGACCTATTGTAGTTCCAGTTGGGATAGACCAGGACCCTCATCTTAGACTCACTAGAGGCCTAGCTGCCAAGACAAATTGGTTCAATGTTAGTGATGCAAAGATGGGTCTACAAGTGGGTGTTTCAGTCCAAGAGGACAATGCTGTCGTGATGGGTGTTGAGCCAAGTGGTAGAGTCAATAAGGAAGTCCAAAAAGGCGTATTTTCGCAGATAGTGGATGCAATTTCAAATCTTGGATACTCAGACATAATGTCGAATCCAAAGCATGGTACAGTCAATGTTCTAAGTGCTACTTCTAAAGATAAAGGCGCCATAAGAATGGCTTTACTTTCTCTGGAAAGAAGACTTGGAGGAATGGGCCTACTGGCTCCTTCCAGTACATATCATCGATTTGCAGTTGGTATGACCGGTGACAAAATGTCATCCTCAAAACCAAAGACAACTTTGTTCCTTGGCGATGATATTTCCACTGTTGAAAAGAAAATAAAGAAATCATTTTCTGGCGGGCAATCTACCGTTGAAGAGCATCGTAGATTGGGTGGTGACCCTGACAAAGATGTTGCATATCAGTATATGATGTACTTCTTTGAAGAAGATGATTCTTTCTTGGAGGAGATAAATCAAGGATACCGTTCGGGTAAAATCCTTGCCGGGGAAATGAAGCAATTGTGTATTGATAGGGCTTCAGAATGGTTGTCAGAACTCTCAGAGAAGAGAGATGAAACAGCCCATCTAATCGAGAGATTCTTCGAGTAATCAGGACAACCTGATCGTTTCTAAATTTTGAGGAGCGTAAGTTCTAACCTTGAATTTCTCACGCAGTGTCCTCCCAAGTTCGTTACATTTGAAGTAGTCACCATGGTGACAAATAACGTTCTTAGGCCTTGGACTCATATTTTCAATGAATTCTAGTAATTGCTTTCTATCAGAATGGCCACTGAAACCGTCAATTGTTGTCATTTCACAACCAACTTTGACAATTTCTGTTTTCCCTTCAATAATCATAGGAACTTCACTGAAGCCTTTTTGCAAACGGCGACCTAATGTTCCTTCAGCTTGATATCCTACGAAGCATAGAGAATTTCGATTTTCGTGAGCCCAATTTTGGAAATAACTGATTACAGGGCCGGCATTCATCATACCGCTTGTGGCTAGAACAATGCAAGGGCTGCTGTCCATAATAATCGAT
This sequence comes from uncultured euryarchaeote, assembly GCA_964012565.1. GTDB lineage: Archaea > Thermoplasmatota > Poseidoniia > Poseidoniales > Poseidoniaceae > MGIIa-K1. The sequence goes on from CAXGTB010000006.1 coordinate 14,311, forward strand.
TCACGCATATCTCTTCCTTGTACAGGGCGGAACCAATCACTTGTAAACGGATTATTACCATCATCTGTTAGCAAACTCTTTCTCAAGGATTGAGTCAAATAATTCGGATGTGCAGAATGTATTGCAGTCGCTTCTTGTATCATTCCATCAAGATATACTGGCACCGGTTTAACAGCACCAGAACGGAATAACTCATCAATAGCGATCATAACTTCTTGTGACCTACCAACTGCGAATACAGGGCAAATCATTTTTCCACCTCTCTGTATCGTTCTGCTAACAATGTCTTGCAATTCCTGATTTGCTTCTTCACGACTTGGCTGGAAATCACCAGCTGCGCCGTATGTTGATTCGATTACTAGTGTTTCACAGCGAGGGAATCGAGTGTTTGCAGCATCAAAGAGCCAAGATTTCTCATATTTCTGATCGCCTGAAAATACGATATTGTGCTTTCCATCGCCTACGTGAAGATGGACAGATGATGAACCTAAAATGTGTCCAGCATTGTGGAATGTCATCTTTACATCGGGTGTTATGTCAACGGTTTGTCCCCAGTCTACATCCACCACGTGTCGCATACAAGTTCTGATATCTTCCATGTCGTAAGGTGCTCTCTTTCCTTCAGCACCACCTATTTTGAGATAATCAGACTGCAATAATAGCATCATGTCTCTTGTTGGTGGAGTACAAAATACAGGACCTCTGTATCCATATCTAAACAAAACAGGCAGCATGCCAGCATGGTCTAGATGTGCATGTGTCAAAATAACAGCATCCATTTTTTCCATTGGTAGTGCTTCAGGAGCAGTAAAGTATGGCATTGGATCAGAATCGTTTGCGATATTTACTCCTACATCGATCATAATTTTACTCTCATTTGTTGTTACAAGGTGACAGGCACGACCTACTTCCCTATATGATCCTAGACCGGTAGTTCTTACCCAGAAATTTCCTGGTCTTTTTGGACGATATATGTTTAAACCAAAATCCTTCAACAATTTCTTTCTTTCTTTCCACTGAGCAGATCTGTAACCTCTAATGTCATGGATAGTTTTGGAGTGAATCGGAGGTTTCCTCTCAAACTTCACCAACCATCCACATTCATCTCGTATGGCTTTTGAATTAGCACCGCGCCTTCCAACAGCCTCTCCTGGATTTCCACAAACTACGGTAACTTCACAGTAACATCTATCGAAATATATCATTTCGACTTCAGATTTTTCACTCAACAAATCCCGAATAAATTCTTCAGTTTCCGCTTCACTCTTGATTATCGATTCATGCGGTCTCAGAACAATTCTGCGTTTAATTTTCTTCGCTATTTTGCCTACTAATCCGTCCCCTGCTCCAAACAAATCTGGCGTAGGTGTGACTATTGATATGTCTCCAGCCTCTAAATCAACATCATATTCGATGTTCTTTGGGACAATTTTTGCAATCGCATCTTTCATTTCTTTGAAACTAAGTCTCATTTTAATTCACCTCCGTCCCACTGATTGACATAGTGAACCCCTTGAAGGGGGTCACGGGACTAACCCGCGGGTGGAGTATGAAGCCTACTTTTTGAGTATGGCTGTGATTTCCTTTTGGTCGACAGGAACATATCCTTCTTTCGCTGTGATTACTGCAAGATCCATTCCATTACCGGAAGCGGCATCACGTTGAGCAGAAGCAGACAAAGCACGTGCAGCTAATGCCACCGCGCCATCTCTTGACATGTTCTCGCTGAATCCATCTTCTAGTACACCGTACATGTAAGGGGAGCCAGAACCAGTCGCACAATATGTGTCTGGGATGGAACCTCCAGCGGAATCAATAGAGTAAACTGAACCGCCGTCATTGTCGACTCCTACAATTAGAAGTTGCACCCAATGAGGTCTACCAGATAGAATATTAGCAGTTAATGTAGCAGCGCCCTTAACGGTCATCGAGTCTCCTCGTCTAAGTTCGAAAAGTGAGACTTCTGCGGCAAGTGTACGTGCTAAAGATTGAGCATGACCTACAAGTCCAGCGGTTGTGAGTGCTAGGTTGTTACCAATCTTGAATAACTTCTGTACGCTCTTGTTGGCGACAAAGTGCCCCATGGTTGCTCTGTGATCTGCTCCAACTACTACACCACCTTTGAAGGTGATTCCGATTGTACTAGTTCCTGTCTTGACTGCGCCCGGACCTTCTTCCATTTTCTCACCACGATAGGAGCCCGTCAAATTAGGCGGGATGATACCTGCGTTTCGCGGGACCCTTATCAACCAACCGTAACACCACACCCACTATGAGCGAAGAGGCGGACAAGCAGACTTCGTTAGACGCGTTTAACGGTTCAGCCCCGCGTACGCTGAATTTACCTTCACAGAACAAGTCAATTCAGCCCCCTCCAAGTTCAACATCTACTAGATACCATGACATGGAAAAATTGCACCCCGATGCTCCAGTTCCGAAGGTCGCCGACGGACTTGTGATTCATAGAGCAATACTTCATGACCTTACAGGAGTGTCTCAACTATTAGATTGGATTGCTGATGGCGAGGCTGCGATTGTTCGTATGGAGAAAATTATGAATCGTGAGTTAGAACTTCAAACAGCAATTGAGCGTTTGAATTTGTTTGTAGAAACTGATTTAGGCGGTCAAATCATTAGATTAACAGATAGTCGTTTGATGCTATTGCCTCCCGGATGTCGTGGTATACGTGGTTTAGAGAATGAAGCCTTTAGCGTCGACTCTTCTGAATTCAACTAGGTGGTCACATGGATGAAGTGCCACTAGATATTACCTGCCCGATATGCCATGTTGAAGGCCAAATGGCAATGATGACACATGTCGATGAAATACCATATTTTGGCGAGCATACTCAAGTAACCGTGCTTTGTCACTCATGCGGCTGGAGACAGACTGATTTCATCCCTGCAGAAGGTAGGAAACCCGGAGCATCTAGTTTGATAGTTTCCAAACCTGAACATATCAGCGCTCGAGTAATTCGTTCTTCGTCTTGTACTGTAAGATTGGTCGAATTAGATTTAGAGGTTAATCCTGGTACTGCATCGACAGGATATGTTTCAAATGTTGAAGGAGTAATTGACAGATTCATGGAAGTGATTGTTATGGTGACCCGCCAGGCATATGCTGAAGACGGAGAAATGGATGATATCAAAAGATTACAAGCAATGCATACCACTTTACTGGAACTAAAAGAAGATCCAATTCCAACACCAGTAACTCTGGAGTTACTAGATCCAAATGGCCATTCACAGATTTTACACGCAGATGCAGAATTACGAGAGCTAACTCAAGAAGAAATGAGTAAACTACCAATCGGCCCTGAGGCCCCTGTATTCAACAGTAATGAGATGGCTGAGTAATCACAAAATCGGAAGTTCGAAACCTAATTCATTAGGGTCAGGCAAGTCTTCAGCACCCGATTCTATATTTTCAACGCTGCTTCCTTTTTTATTTGAAATAGGAGTACTTCCTTTCTTTGCTTCCTCTGAAATCGTGATGAATGAAAAGACCAAGATTAAGAGGATTCCAGATAATAATGTAGCCATGGGTATTATCCAGCCAGTTCCTGAAACAGTAGACATTCCTGCAAATGCTACCACCAAAAGGCTCGCTCCCAACAAAAGAATACCCCTGGAATTGCTGGTCATACTAATCTCTCGTACCAAGGTCTTGATGAACCTAGCCCATACTCGGGCATACTATGATGAGTTCTGGTAAGAGTCCATCCGCTCCAGCGGGAGCATGTCCTGGTTGGTTAATGACTGCAGTTGCTCCATGGGGCGAGAATGCTGAAGATGCTTATGATCAAGGTTTAGTAGAGATGGGTTTGGGTGATTCCAGATTGATTGAAGTTCAAGGAGCCTTTCTACCCATGGGATTTGAAGCAACTCCTCCAATGCCCCTGCCTATGGGTTCACTAGTCGAATGTCATCTTGCCACTTCTTATGCATACAATGGAGGTACGGCATGTGCAGGTGTTGCTTGGGCTGCTTGTACAACTCCTGAAGGTGAAGAGTGTGCTATTGTAGCAAAGATAACTACAGAATTGGATTACGAAGAAACAGAGGCACTTCTGAAAAGAAACCTGCAAAGAAGATTAGCAAGCCGTGATTTAGAGGTAGTCTCTTTTGATGTAGCAGTTGATGAAGTAACTGCTGCGCAAGGTCATTATGGAGTTGCTATGGCTGCATTAATCCTACCAGAATCACTCAAGTTATCCGGCGGAGGAAACGTAGGTAGAGTTCGCTCAGGTCTTACACGTCAAGCAACCGATGCGATGGCAAATGCTGCAAGAAGAGTGGATACAAAGGCACCAGCGGCTCCCGCGATGCGTCCTGGAAGTAGAAAACCATCTGGTGGTAATACGGATTTCTCATTGTGAGGTGAGAGTGTGTATACCGTAGTTCGCTGCCCTAGTTGCGAACGTTGTTGGGGAGTGATGGGTAAAAATCGAAAGTGTCCTCATTGTGGATATCAAGCAGGCGACGATCTGCAAATAGTATCTGTAGTAGATAATGCCAGTGAATTACAAAGAGAAGTTGCGATAGCCAACATGCCAGAAAGCCTCAGAGATGAAATGCGAGAGAGGTTGCCAAAGGCAATAGAAATTAATGAAAATCCGAGTGCAAGCCAATTATTCGCCTGTATCAGAACAGCAGCTATTGGTGACATAGTTGGAATCGATAGGCTTGCAGGTGCTTTACGAGGTAAGGGAATAACAGTTGATGCAGAAGATGTAGCTGAGGAAGCTGTTAGTCAAGGATTACTAATCAGACGAGATGATGGCACATACCTACTTCTTGGGTGACATTCAAGAAGGGGAACATTTGCGCATGGTTTGGAAGGGTTTGTGGGTTAGCTTGGCCTATACTCGGGCGTTTGGGACGCTTGGACCCCAGTTCAAATCTGGGCAGACCCACTTTTTTTACCATCAATTTAACTTGTTGTGAATTGATAAATCCTGTGTCTTAGGTTGTTTTATATCAAAAAACATAGTCCGAGTGTTATGAACTACATCAGCAAAACTATCTCAAAGCAAGC